>NZ_JBLYZI010000016.1:0-77604 GCF_057680865.1 Endozoicomonas sp. Z74 | reverse complement strand
TGATTAGTATGAATCATAAGGGTTACCTTTTTACGATTTAGATTTCAGTGATTTCACCCTCTATCTAAATCGGTAACCCTTCCCTTTTTTGAAGAGGGAATTGTCAGATCAGATCTGAACTAATGCACCTTATCGGCCCCTTTCGTTTACATCCTGATACGAGTTAAGATTCGCCGTTATAACGGTGAAAGACCAGGCAGGCATTTGTACCGCCAAAGCCAAAGCTGTTGGACATGATCCGCTCCAGTCTTGCCTCGCGGGCTTCGCCGACCAGGATGGGCATGTCTTCTGCCGCTTCATCCAGGTTGTTGATATTAGCTGACGCAGTGATGAAATTGTGTTTCATCATTAGCAAGCAGTAGATGGCTTCCTGGACGCCAGCAGCTCCGAGGGAGTGGCCGGAAAGGGACTTTGTGGAGCTGATGGTTGGCAGGTCATTACCAAAGACTTCACGCAGTGCTTTCAGCTCTGCCACATCCCCAACCGGGGTACTGGTACCATGGGTATTGATGTAATCAACAGGCTTGTCCACGGTTTCCAGTGCCAGACGCATGCAGCGTGCTGCACCTTCGCCGGAAGGGGCAACCATGTCGTAACCGTCTGAGGTGGCGCCATAACCGATCACTTCGGCATAAATTTTGGCGCCCCGGGCTTTGGCGTGCTCCAGTTCTTCCAGAACAACCATGCCGCCGCCGCCCGCGATGACGAAACCATCACGGTCAGCATCATAGGCTCGGGAGGCCTGTTCCGGGGTGTCATTGTACTTGGTGCTCAGAGCGCCCATGGCGTCGAACAGCCCGGTCTGGGTCCAGTGCTCTTCTTCACCGCCCCCGGCAAACACCACATCCTGTTTGCCCAGCTGTATCTGTTCCACGGCATTACCAATGCAGTGGGCGCTGGTGGCGCAGGCGGAGGTAATGGAGTAATTGACTCCCTTGATTTTAAAAGGCGTTGCCAGGCAGGCGGAGATGGTGCTGCCCATGGTCCGGGTGACCCGGTAGGGGCCAACGCGCTTGACGCCTTTTTCGCGAATGATGTCGGCGGACTCGACAATATTTTCCGAGGAAGCTCCCCCGGAAGCGGCAATCAGTCCTGTGCGGGGGTTGGAAACCTGGTCTTCGCTCAGGCCAGAGTCTTCAATGGCCTGTTTCATGGCAATGTAGGCATAGGCGGCTGCGCTGCCCATGAAGCGAAGGGTTTTCCGGTCAATGTGTTCACTGAAATCGATGTCCACAGAACCAGAAACCTGGCTGCGGAAACCGTATTCCTTATAGCTTTCGTTAAAACGAATGCCGGAACGTCCATGCTTGAGATTGTCAGCCACTTCGTCCTGGGTAATGCCCAGGCAGGAGGTGATGCCGATCCCTGTAACTACAACACGTTTCATTTGTGTCAACCTGAATAGCCTGTAGAGTGTCAGAAAGAGTCAGTGTTCTGGAAAAGGCCGACGCGCAGCCCTTCCGCGGTGTATATTTCCCTGTCATCGACACTGACGGTGCCATCAGCGATGCCCAGCACCAGCTTGCGGGAAATCACCCGTTTGATATCGATGCGATAGGTAACTTTTTTGTGGGTGGGCAGAATCTGTCCGGTGAATTTGACATCACCACTGCCCAGAGCCCGCCCCCTGCCGGGGTTGCCCATCCAGCCAAGGTAGAAACCAACCAGCTGCCACATGGCATCAAGCCCCAGGCAGCCAGGCATGACCGGGTCGCCAGGGAAGTGGCATGCGAAAAACCACAGATCCGGGTGGATATCCAGTTCGGCAATGATTTCACCCTTGCCGTATTTGCCCCCTTCATTGGAAATTTTAACGATTCGATCGAGCATCAGCATGTTGGGGGCTGGCAGCTGGGCATTGCCCGGCCCGAACAGCTCACCCTGTGAGCAGCGAATGAGATCGTCTTTATTGAAGGAATCTTGTTTCAATGGTTGCATCATCAGTACATGGGTTCCTGGAAAGTCCAGCACCTGCATGGCATCCGGACGGCAGTCCTCCGGGGATACCGGGAGAGAATACCTTATGCCCTTGCCGATACGGCGTTAAAACGAGGCCTTGCGGGCCTCTCTTAAATGCTAATCTGTCTTAAACTTTACGCAGTGCCCTGCAGGTAAACCTCAGGGTGATCGTGCGTGGTCACTTCCTTTCAGTATGTTCCCCCTGGGGCTTGCTGGAGAATGAGTCCATCATCCCAGGTAATACACTACTATGGTTCTGGAGCTGAACTATACCATTGGTTAGGGCCAGGCATAGCACTACCGGCGGATTTGTAACAAAAAGACAACACGACCGGGTCTGAATGATTGCCAGTGGTTATCTTGCTCCTGGCATGATGAATCCCTGATGAAACAAGGTTGTATCCTGCCTGGAAGGTTTTTTTGCTGCCCTCACCGTATTGAAATGTTGAACTGCGGAGCAATCTTATATCAGTAGAACCTAAAGGTAATACAGCCAGCAGAGTATTGCTACCTGAGCGCTGGTTGTCACTGAATGAACTCTCTGTAATAACAGGGGCTGGTGATGTGTATGATGCCCTCAGGCTGTGTTTAAATAGAGCATTATCAAGATGATTATTCCTTTTTACAGGGATCAGGAATTATGACCGTTACTCCAGGCAGTGTTGTCAAACAGGGTGGTGATCAGCAGTATACCATAGCCGTTCTGGGCGGCGGCAGTTTCGGCACAGCACTGGCTGATATATCAGCCACCAATGGGCATCAGGTCCGTTTGTGGATGCGAGATGAGCAGCAGGTGCAACATATTAATGAATCGCATATTAACCGGCGCTATCTTCCAGACTTCAGAATTCACCCGGCGGTGTCTGCGGACAGCGACCTCAAGGCCGTGATTCGGGGAGCGGATATTGTCTTTATTGCCATTCCCAGCAAGTCATTCCGGGAAGTGGTTCGAAAGACCGATGGCCTGCTGGCCGGTAAAATGGTCATCAGTACCACCAAGGGAATTGAGCCGGTCACCTTTGATCTGATGAGTGAGATCCTCCGGGAAGAGGTGAAACAGGTCCGGATCGGGGTGCTCAGTGGCCCTAACCTGGCAAAGGAAATTGTCGCCCGGGCGGTGACGGCCACAGTGATTGCCAGTGAGGATGAAGAACTTTGCCAGATCCTTCAGGGGGTGCTTCACTGCGACTATTTCAGAGTCTATTCCAATACCGATGTTTATGGGGTAGAGCTGGCAGGAGCCCTGAAAAATATCTATGCCATTGTGTCTGGCATAGGGGCGGCCATGGGGATGGGGGAGAACACCAAAAGTATGCTGATTACCCGCAGCCTGGCTGAGATGAGTCGTTTTGCGGTTAAACTGGGAGCCAACCCCATGACGTTTCTTGGGCTGGCTGGGGTAGGAGACCTGGTCGCTACCTGTACCTCCAGTCTGAGCCGGAATTTCAGGGTGGGATATGCCCTGGGTGAAGGCCACTCCCTGACAACGGCTGAAGCACAGCTTGGACAGGTGGCAGAGGGAGTGAATACGTTAAAGCAGGTGAAGCAGAAGGCGGATGAGCTGGATGTGTATATGCCGCTGGTAGACGGGTTGTACAGTATTATTTTTGAAGGTCATGCCATTGAGGGATTGGTCAGGGGCATGATGTTAAGGGAGCAGAAAACCGATGTGGAGTTTATGTCGAGACCATGAGCATCGGGTCGGAGGCTATCTGGTGTCGGGCTCGTGCCCGATTGTGAAGTGACCGGCTTTTTGTTTATAGTTTTTGTTCATCGGTTTTGCTGATGGTTTTTTCGGGTAAGGCAGACAAATTGTCGTAAGGCCGGCAGGCTGCCAGGTTCGTTGAAGAAGGCGTTTGGGAGAAGGTCAATGGATGAGAATGTGGTCAACAACCTCAAGTCAGAATCCCGCTGGTTGAGGCTGGTATTTATGGTGGTCTTTGCTCTGGCCGCTTACCTTGCGGCCTTTCTGGTTGGTCTGCTGGCGCTGGTTCAGGCGCTTCACGGTTTTATCAAAGGGGAGCCGAACGGGCGGCTGCTTGGGTTCAGTGATGGGCTAAACCGGTACATTTATCAGATTGTTCAGTTTCTCACCTATAACAGTGATCTAAAGCCGTTTCCATTCTCGGACTGGCCAGGTCAGGATCGCGTTATGGATGAAGAGGGTGATGATCTGAACCGGGATGCTGAATGAAGGTCATTGTTTTACGCCATGGCCAGGCTTCCTGGTCAGCCCCCTCGGATTTTGAGCGTGAACTGACGGATCAGGGCATTGCCGAAGTGTCGCAAACCGTTGCCTTGTTGAAGGCCTATGGTGTGACAGATATTTATGCCAGTCCTTACCGGAGAGCTCAGCAGACGGCTGAAATAGCCTCTGCTGAAACAGGTTGTGCGGTGAAAACACTGAGTTCCCTTGTGCCAGAGGGGCGACCAGGGGAAGTGGTCAGGGAATTGCCTGATCAGGGGGTTGTTCTTCTGGCCAGTCATATGCCTCTGGTGGGCTGCCTTAGTGCCTATCTTTGTGAAGGCAGCTCCGGGTCCGGGCCTGCTTTTACTACAGCAACGGCTCTGGTTCTGGAGATGGATATTCCGGGTCCGGGCATGGCCCGGGTGGTGGACCGGGTTCCTGCTTGAAAGGGTTCCTTCCTGATAATGTCTTGAACAGGAAATGCTGTAACCATAAGGTAAACCCCCGGCTATGCCAGGAAGACTTAAAAAGATTATGCCGATGCTTTGATAGCTGATCTTAAGGTCACCCCCCCCTACATCGTTTTCCCTCACCCCAGCCCTCTCCCAGAGGAGGCTGTCGCAAAAGGGCTGCACTTGACAATACGGCGTTAAAAAATGGCTCAAAATGCTCATTTACTACCTGTAAACTGCGCTTTTTCGCCATTTTTTGCCTTGTCTTGCCTGCGTTCGCTGCCTTTTGCGACAACCTCAGAGGGAGAGGGCGTTTGGCGGCGCATAATTTTAAAGCCCTCTTCCTTTGCCGGAGGTCAGCGAGCCTTTCCTCTTAACTCCTGAGGAGGCGCTGTTGTTTTCAGCAATCGGTGTTCTGTTCAAATTTTCTCAACAAAGGCCGTGAATTCAGGAAATAGTTCATGGTCTCAGGGGTATTGCCCTGAAAATCTTCCGTTTTTTTCCGGTTCCGTGTCTTTTGTGATGAACTTTTGTTTTATCGCCTAATCTAATCTCTCTCAATTCAATTGCAGTGTTGCTGGTGTTACTAAAGGGAGAGAGAGCGGTGGCGACGGATTCTGTTTCAGGAAGGGGTGTGCTGGTTTGTGCCATAGCCGCCCTGTTCTGTGCTTATCAATTTATGCTTCAGGGGGCGCCGGCGGTAATGGTGCCCCAGTTGATGTCCAGCCTTGATCTGGATATCGCGGACATTGGGTTGCTGACCAGCAGCTTTCTTTATCTTTATCTGATCTGTCAGGTTCCAGCGGGTTACCTTGCTGACCGGTGCAGTGCGCCGGTTTTGCTGGTGAGCTGCAGTCTTCTGATGGCTCTGGCCTGTTACTGGTTCAGTATTGCGGGTGATATGGGGTCAGCCAGTCTGGCCAGAGCTTTAATGGGGATTGCCACCTCTCCCGTTATCATTGTCTGCATGACGCTGGTGAGTCGCTGGTTTCCCGAAAGGTATTTCCCGCCTCTGGTGGGCATGCTGGAAGCTTTTGCACTGGCTGGAGGGGGGCTTGGGCCCTTACTGATTCCAAGGCTGATGGAATTGTCTGGATGGAGAGGGGCTATGGAGTGCCTGGCCATGGCAGGCATTGTGCTGGCGATATGTTTTGCGCTCTGGGTCAGAAGCTGGCCCCGGGGGGGGCAGGTTGAATTGCAGTGCGAGCATTGCGAACCTGAACACCTCTCTAAACCAATGGATTACGGTTGCCTTTTGAAGTGCTGTCTTTATGGATTTGGTCTGTTTGCCATGATTACCTGCTTTGGCGGCCTCTGGGGGATTCCCTATCTGAATGAGCGGTTTCCCGGTCAGGAATCTGCCGTGGCGGATGTTCTGTCTTTGATTTTTGCCGGGGCAGCAATTGGGGCTCCGTTGCTGGGCTGGCTGGCTTCCGCTACCGGGCGTACCCTGCTCATTATGTTGGGGGCGGGTGCGTCAACACTGGTTTTTTCCAGCCTGTTGATGTTCTGCCCCTGTTGTCTGGGGATGATGGGTGTCTTCTGTTTTATGGTGGGTTTGAGCAGTGGTGGTTATATGCTGGCGTTCTCGCTGGTCAAGAAACTTTCCCCGCCCAGGTTTGCCGGGTTGTTGCTGGCCTGTGCCAATGGTTCCATGTTGCTGGCAGGGCCAGTCCTCCAGCCTGTGGTTGGCTTTATTCTGGATGCCCGGAGCACAAACGGAATCAAGGCCCTGTCCGTTGTGGACTACCAGGTGGCTTTTGTTCCATTGCTGGTCTGCCAGTTTGTGGCGCTGATAGTCGCAGCACTTTTCCATAGGCGTCGACTACCCATCGGTGGTTGATAGCGCTATTCTACCGCTCCTGTACTCCCATGGTATGAGCCCTGTGCAGGGGCGGGTATCATCAATGATCAGTTGCCGGACCAGGCTTCCTTGTATGGGAGCCTGGCCGTATCAGTGAACAGCTTGGAAGGGCAATGCCACTACTTCGATTCGATAAAATCAGTCTCGCCTACGGTGATCAACCGTTGCTGGACTCTGCAGAGTTTCAGATCCGCAAAGGTGAGCGGGTGTGTCTGCTGGGCAGAAACGGTGCCGGTAAATCCACCCTGATGAAATTGGTTTCAGGTCAGATTCAGTCTGATGACGGCACTCTGTGGCGCAAACCGGGATTAAAAATCGGGACTTTGAACCAGGACCTGCCCGAGCAGGATGATAAAAAAGTCTACGATGTGGTGGCTTCGGGGCTTGAGCAGGTGGGGGATCTGATCAGTCGGTATCACCGGCTGTCCATGAATATCGAGACTGATGGAGATATGAAGGCCCTGGAACAGGTTCAGCAGCAGCTGGAGGCTGTGGATGGCTGGAGCCTCAGCCAGAAGGTCGATACTGTGATCCAGAAGCTGGGCCTGCCAGGGGACAAGCTGATGAGAGAGCTGTCTGGCGGGTGGCGAAGAAGAGTGGAGCTGGCCAGGGCGCTGGTCTGTGAGCCCGACCTGTTGCTGCTGGATGAGCCCACCAACCATCTTGATATTATTGCCATCGACTGGCTGGAAAACCAGTTGCTGGATTTCCAGGGAGCGCTCCTGTTCATTACCCATGATCGTTCTTTTCTCCAGTCCCTGGCCACCAGAATCATTGAGCTGGACCGGGGACAGCTGACCAGTTGGGACTGCAATTACACCACTTACCTGGAGCGCAAGGCCCATGCCCTGGAAGTGGAAGCTGAACAGAATGCCCTGTTTGACAAGAAGCTTGCCCAGGAAGAGGCGTGGATACGTCAGGGCATAAAGGCGCGGCGTACCCGCAATGAAGGCCGTGTCCGGGATTTGAAAAAACTCCGTGAAGAGCGCTTGCAGAGACGGGAAGTTCAGGGCAGGGCCAGCTTTGGTCTGGAGCAGGGAGAGGGATCCGGAAAGCTCGTGCTTGAGGCGAAGAATATCTCCCAATCTTTTGATAGCAATACGGTTATCAGGGACTTCAGTCTCCGGGTGATGCGGGGCGACAAGATCGGCCTGATTGGCGCCAATGGGGCTGGAAAGTCAACCCTGCTGAATATTCTGCTGGAAAAGATGTCCCCGGAATCCGGCTCCCTCAAAGCCGGTACCCGTCTGGAGGTGGCCTATTTTGATCAGCTCCGGAATCAGCTGGATCTGGAGAAAACGGTCATTGATAACGTGGCTGAGGGGCGCGAAAGCATCACCATCAATGGTGCCAGCCGTCACGTGATCAGCTATCTGGGAGACTTCCTGTTTCCTCCGGGCCGCTGTCGTGTTCCAGTCAAGGCGCTGTCGGGTGGGGAACGTAACCGTTTGTTGCTGGCCCGGCTGTTCAGTAAGCCTGCTAACCTGCTGGTGCTGGATGAGCCTACCAATGATCTGGATGTGGAAACGCTTGAATTGCTGGAATCATTGCTGGTGGAATACACCGGCACGATTCTGCTGGTGAGCCATGACCGGACTTTTCTCGATAATGTGGTGTCCAGTACTCTGGTGTTTCAACCGGGTGGCCGGGTCAGCGAATATGTGGGTGGATTTGAGGACTGGCTTCGTCAGGGGGGTCGTATCAGCGCTCTGGTGGCAGAGTCCGGGGACAAAAAAACAGCTCGTGCTGAGAAGGCTCCCGAGAAAGCACCTGTATCTGCCGAGACAGCAAAGCCAGTCAGGAAAAAGCTCAGTTACAAGCTCCAGAGAGAGCTGGATGCTTTGCCCGGAGAAATAGAGGCGCTTGAGGAAGAGCTGGTTGTCCTGGAGCAAAAGGTGGCAGATCCGGGTTTCTACCAGGGGGATTCCGGGGAGGTCCAGGCCGTCCTCAATCGTTTGACGGAAATGAATCAGTTGATTGAGGAGAAAATGGAGCGTTGGGAAGAACTGGATAATATGTGAAACGGCTATAAGCCGACCCGGCCTAGGGCCGGGATTCACTGTGGCGGCAGAGGGGGACGGCTATGGAGCAGGCTGTCGCCATCTGGAGCTTCAGGCACTCTGGTCAGGATCAGTTCTTGCCGACCCGGACTGCCAGAACGTCACAGCAGGCACCGTGGAGAATACTGGTGGAGGTGGAGCCCAGGATCAGCGCCAATCCATGTCGGCCATGGCTGCCCACTACGATCAGATCCACATCTGACTCCTCGGCGATCCGGTGTACTTCTCTTTCGGGTCTGCCATAAACCACGTGTTGCTCCCCCTTGTCCAGATGGATTGACTCAGCCAGCCTTGAGATGCGTTCCCTGGCCTGTTGGGTGATTTCATCCTGCAGTGTGGTCAGATCCAGGGGAATATCACTGCCATAGGCGACGCTGAGGGGTTCTACTACATGGACCAGAGTCAGTTTGGCCTGGTGTCGCTCGGCAATGGTTTTTGCCTTGTCCAGCACTTCGTCGGCTTCATCGGATAAATCAATGGCCACCAGAATATGCTTATAGAGGCTCATAACTTGTCTCCCATTCTTGTTTGAAAAGAAGTGTGAAAAGTCTTGTATCAAAAATCTTTTGTCAAAAGCGTTTCAAGTGAGCGTTGAGTGAAAGCTCAAGTGAGAACGGTGTGACAAATTCTGCCACTTCACCGGACAGATAATACCTGCAGTCAAATTGGGTTGTCATCGGGGAGCCTGACTCCGCTGTTTCTCAACCCTGTGCCTCCAGCCCTGATCAGGGTGCTTTTATTCTAAGGCCTATTGTAAAGCCTGTTCAGGCTTTGTTCATGGTTTTATTGCAAGAAAACGCAGGTTGTTGAATACCGGCCGCATTTTAATGGTGCTTTATGTTGAGTGCTGTGTATATGATGGAACCAAAGGAAATAATCTGATCGGTCAGGCTTGACTTTGAGCAGTAATTCAAAGAAGGTAGTCGCTAAATTCAAACAAGCGTATGAATTTTCAGGGAAGATACCGTGGCCAGCATGCATGCTGGCTGATCAGGATGAAGTCAGGAAGAAAGCAATAATAATCAGGCAGTCGACTTGAACGTTGCCACTGGAACGGAACCGTTTCACCGGTGGAACTTGCCAGGACAGGGCGTCTACACTGCCACTGTCCTGTCTGGGTCCGTCTGCCCATCTTCAATCCGAAAGGAGAAATTCATGATCTACCAAGGGAAGGCGTTCAAGGTTCTGCCGGTAGAGGACGGAATTGCTGAACTCCGGTTCGATCTGGATGGTGAATCTGTCAACAAATTCAGTCGCCCGGCCATTGAGGATCTGGCTGCAGCACTTGAATCCATCAAAGCGGATGCCACGGTTCGAGGCCTGGTGTTGACCAGTGGCAAAGATGTCTTTGTGGTGGGGGCGGATATTACCGAATTTACCAAAACCTTCGAGCAGGACGATGAAACCCTGTGGTCGGAAGTGATGTCGGTGAACCAGGTATTTTCCAGCCTGGAAGATCTGGATATGCCCACGGCTGTGGCCATCAACGGCATTGCCCTCGGTGGCGGGTTTGAGGTCTGTCTTTGTGCAGATTACCGGGTGATGTCCACCGAAGCCAAGGTAGGGCTGCCAGAGGTGAAGCTGGGCATTTACCCAGGCTGGGGGGGCACTGTACGCCTGCCAAGACTGATCGGTGCAGATAACGCTGTGGAGTGGATCGCCAGTGGCCGTGAGTTCAGACCGGATGCGGCCCTGAAAGTCGGTGCGGTGGATGCGGTTGTGGCTCCGGACAAGCTGTTTGATTCTGCCGTGTCCCTTGTCCGTAAGGGACTGGCCGGAGAGTTGGACTATCAGGCGCGGAAACAGGAGAAAAAGTCCAAGCTGACTCTGGCACCGATTGAAGCCATGATGGTGTTTGAAAGCTGCTCTGCGGTGGTTAAGCAGCAGGCTGGACCCAATATGCCAGCGCCGGTGGCGGCGGTGAAAACCATTCAGAAGCACGCCTTTATGGAGCGGGACAAGGCTCTGGAAGTGGAGGCCAAAGGGTTTATCAAGCTGGCCAAGACTCCGGTTTGTGACGCTCTGGTAGGCCTGTTCCTGAATGATCAGCAGTTGAAGAAAAAGGCAAAAGCTTCAGAAAAACTGGCTGCAGAGACAAAGCAGGCAGCGGTACTCGGGGCTGGTATCATGGGCGGTGGTATTGCTTATCAGTCCGCCCTGAAAGGCACTCCCATCCTGATGAAAGACATTAACCAGGATGGGTTGAACCTTGGGTTGTCCGAGGCCAATAAACTACTGGGCAAGCGGGTGGCTAAAGGCCGGATGGATGCTGGCAAAATGGGCGATGTGCTCAACAGTATCGTACCGACCCTGTCTTATGGTGATTTTGACTCCGTCGATGTGGTGGTGGAAGCGGTGGTTGAAAATGCCAAAGTCAAGAAAGCAGTACTGGCGGATGCAGAAGGCCAGGTGTCTGAAAGCTGTGTACTGACTTCTAACACATCCACCATCTCCATCACTGAACTGGCCAGTGATCTGAAGCGGCCGGAACAGTTCTGCGGTATGCACTTCTTCAACCCGGTTCATGCCATGCCCCTGGTGGAGGTGATCCGTGGTGAAAAGACCAGTGAGGAAACCGTTGCAACCGTCGTTAAATACGCCAGGCAGATGGGTAAAACCCCGGTGGTGGTGAATGACTGTCCGGGCTTCATGGTGAACCGGGTTCTGTTCCCTTACTTTGGCGGTTTTTCTGCGCTGTTGAGGGATGGGGTAGACTTCCAGAAAATTGACCGGGTCATGGAAAAGTTTGGTTGGCCCATGGGGCCGGCCTATCTCCTGGATGTAGTGGGGATTGATACTGGCATTCATGCAGAAGCCGTGATGGCAGAAGGTTATCCGGACCGTATGAAGCGTGACTTTAAAACAGCCCTGGATGTGATGTTTGAAAACGAACGTTACGGACAGAAGAATGGCGCTGGTTTTTATCAGTACGAAGCGGATAAAAAAGGCAAGCCGAAGAAGGTGGTGGATGAATCGGTTTATTCACTGCTCAGTGATGTCTGTGCCGAGCGTCAGGAGCTGGATGATGAAGAGATTATCGCCCGGATGATGGTTCCTCTGTGCATGGAAACAGTTCGTACCCTGGAAGACGGTATTGTCGACTCCGTGGCCGAGGCGGATATGGCCCTGATCATGGGGATTGGTTTCCCGCTGTTCCGTGGTGGAGCGTTAAAATACATCGACAGCATTGGCGTCGATGCCTTTGTGGAGCTGGCAGACAAGTACGCCCATATCAGCCCTTTGTATGCACCTACCGAAAAGCTGCGGGAAATGGCCCGGGAAGGCAAGACCTTTTACGGTGAGTGATGATTTTCAGGGCTATTTCAGGAACCAGATAAGAGAGAAAAAACCATGAGCCTGAATCCAAGAGATGCGGTTATTGTCGATTATGGCCGGACTCCCATGGGGCGCTCCAAGGGGGGCATGTATCAGAATGTCCGGGCGGATACCTTGTCGGCGGAATTGATCACCGGGGTGCTTGCCCGGAATCCGGACATAAACCCGGCAGAGGTGGAGGACGTCATCTGGGGATGTGTCAACCAGACCCTTGAGCAGGGCTGGAATATTGCCCGGATGGCCTCGCTGATGACGCCGATCCCCCATACCTCCAGTGCCCAGACCGTCAGTCGGCTCTGTGGCTCCTCCATGAGTGCACTGCACACTGCTGTCCAGGCCATTCAAACCAATAATGGCGATGTGTTTGTAGTGGGTGGTGTTGAGCATATGGGGCATGTGGGCATGATGCACGGTGTTGACCCTAACCCGAGGTTGTCCAAATATGGGGCCAAAGCCGCTGGAATGATGGGTTTGACTGCAGAAATGCTGGGCACCATGCACAGCATCAGCCGGCAGTCCCAGGACGAGTTTGGTGCCCGCTCTCACCAGCGTGCCTGGACGGCTACCCGGGAAGGAAAGTTCAAAGATGAGATCATTCCCATGCAGGGGCATGATGGGGACGGAAATCTCAGCCTGTTTACCGAGGACGAAACCATTCGTCCGGACACCACCGTTGAGGGATTGTCCCAGCTGAAGCCAGCCTTCAATCCCAAAGGAACAGTGACCGCCGGGACTTCATCCCAGATTACCGATGGCGCTTCCTGCATGATTGTTATGTCGGCCCAGCGGGCACAGGATCTCGGCTTGAAGCCCATGGCGAAAGTGCGGGCCATGGCCGTGGCCGGAGTGGACCCCTCCATTATGGGGTATGGCCCGGTACCCAGTACCAAAAAGGCTTTGAAGCGGGCGGGTCTGACTATGGACGACATTGATCAGGTAGAGCTGAATGAAGCCTTTGCTGCCCAGGCGTTGCCCGTGCTGAAAGACCTCAAGCTGCTCGACAGGATGGATGAGAAAGTCAACCTCAATGGTGGAGCCATTGCCCTTGGACACCCCTTTGGTTGTTCGGGGGCTCGCATTTCCGGAACCCTGCTGAATGTGATGAAGCAGAACAGCGGCACCTTAGGTGTGGCCACCATGTGTGTGGGTCTCGGTCAGGGTATTACCACCGTCTTTGAACGGGTGTAATTCTTCGGGGGATCTCCCTTTACATGACTTTATCAGCAGCCCGGCTTTTTGCCGGGTTTGCTTTAAGTCTCATTTTATGTTGCCGTTATGTCAGGGAGGGTTGTCTTTTTCTGTACTCTTTGCTCGCGAGGTATGACCAGTGGTGACCGCTTTCAGGTGGTGTCTCTGAACGAATGAAGAAAGATGAAATCAGGGCAACAGACAGTGGACGGCAGGTTCAGTACGGTGCTCTTTGGTGATGTCGAAAGAGGTGAGAATGATGGTTTTTCTTGACCGTTTATGGACTTGGCCTTATATATTGAGGCAATTTCTATCCCGGCTTTTCTTGTTCTGACAGAAACTGTGTTTCAGTCGATCTGTTTATTCAGTATTATCGGGCGTTTTATCCGCTCACAGATCTGGCCAGTCAGAACAATGGAACAGATGACAGGACGTGTAAGGCAGCATGGGTAAATCGCTAGTTATCGTGGAATCGCCTGCCAAGGCGAAAACCATCAACAAATATTTGGGCAAAAACTATGTTGTCAAATCCAGTGTGGGTCACATAAGGGATTTGCCGACAGCGGGTGGCCCCAAAAAACCGGTCGACGCCAAGGCCAGGGCCAAGGCGGCGGCAGAGTCCCGTAAGCTTTCCCCGGAGGAGCGGGCCCGGCGCAAGAAAATCAAAGCCAGAGAGCAGTTGATTGAGCGCATGGGGATCAACCCTGATAAGGGGTGGGAAGCCCGTTACCAGATTCTGCCTGGCAAGGAAAAAGTCGTGGATGAACTGCGACGGCTGGCTGAAAATGCCGACACCATCTATCTCGCAACCGATTTGGACCGTGAAGGGGAGGCCATTGCCTGGCACCTTCAGGAGGCCATCGGTGGTGACAACGATCGTTATCGCCGCGTGGTGTTTAATGAGATTACCAAAAATGCCATTCAGGCAGCATTTGAATCTCCAGGCCAGTTGAACCGGGATCGGGTGGATGCCCAGCAGGCACGGCGATTTCTTGACCGCGTGGTTGGGTACATGGTGTCGCCACTGTTGTGGGCCAAAATTGCCCGCGGGCTCTCCGCTGGCCGGGTTCAGTCAGTGGCGGTCAAGCTGGTGGTTGAGCGGGAACGTGAAATTCGCCGCTTTGTGCCTGAAGAGTATTGGGAGGTTTTTGCAGACCTGAAAACCGAGGCGGGCGAAGCGATCCGGTTTCAGGTGGTCAGAGAAAATGACACGGCTTTCCGTCCTGGTAACCAGGGTGAGGTGGACGTTGTTCTTGGCAAACTTGAGGGAGCGGATTACCTGCTTTCAAGCCGTGAGGACAAGCCAACTCGCAGTAAGCCTACTGCACCCTTTATTACTTCTACCTTGCAGCAGGCAGCGAGTACCCGTCTGGGATTCAGTGTTAAAAAGACCATGATGATGGCCCAGCGGCTTTATGAAGCCGGGCATATCACCTATATGCGTACCGACTCCACCAATCTCAGCCAGGAAGCCGTGGATACAGCCAGGGCGTTCATTCTGGATCAGTATGGCAACCGGTACTGCCCTGAGAACCCCAATGTTTACTCCAGTAAAGAGGGGGCTCAGGAAGCTCATGAGGCTATCCGGCCATCCAGTGTTACTGCGGAACCGGGCAGTCTGAAAGGCCTTGAGCGGGATGCTGAGCGCCTTTATGAATTGATCTGGCGGCAATTTGTTGCCTGTCAGATGACACCGGCTGAATATCTCAGCACCTCACTGACCATAGACGTTCAGGGGTTCCAGCTGAAGTGTAAGGGGCGTACCCTCAAGTTTGATGGTTTTACCCGGGTACAGAAGCCCATGGCACGAAAGGGTGAAGACCTGATCTTGCCAGACCTGGAGAAGGGCAGCCCTCTCAAGCTGGAACAACTGGATCCAAAGCAGCTGTTCACCCGTCCTCCCGCCCGGTTCAGTGAAGCGGCTCTGGTAAAGGAGCTTGAGAAGCAGGGGATTGGTCGTCCTTCCACCTATGCCTCCATTATTTCGACGATTCAGGATCGGGGTTATGTCTCGGTGAAAAGTCGTCGTTTTTATGCGGAGAAAATGGGGGATATTGTCACCGATCGCCTTAATGAATCGTTCAATGAGCTGATGGATTACCGCTTTACGGCCCATATGGAAGAGGATCTGGATGTCATTGCTGAAGGTCATAAGAACTGGAAAAAGGTTCTGGATGATTTTTACAGGGACTTCAGTCAGACCTTGGAAAAGGCGGAGCAGGATGAGGGGGGGATGAGAGCCAATGAGCCCTCCCTGACCGATATTGAATGCCCGACCTGTGCTCGTCCAATGATGATCAGAACCGCCTCTACCGGGGTTTTCCTTGGGTGTTCCGGGTATGCGTTGCCGCCTAAAGAGCGTTGCAAAACCACCATAAACCTGGTGCCCGGTGAAGAGGTTGAAGACACCGACGATGAAAATGCGGAGGTCAATGCGCTCCGTGCCATGCGACGTTGCCCAAAGTGCGGCACCGCCATGGAGAGCTACCTGATTGATGAGCAGCGCAAGCTTCATGTCTGTGGTAATAACCCGGATTGTTCCGGGTTTGAAGTAGAGAAGGGCAGTTTCAAGCTCAAGGGCTATGACGGTCCGGTGCTTGAGTGTGATAAATGCGGTAACGAGATGCAATTGAAAACGGGCCGGTTTGGCAAGTATTTTGGTTGCACCAACAGTGAGTGTAAAAACACCCGCAAGTTGCTCAAAAGCGGGGAGCCTGCACCGCCCAAAATGGATCCTGTGCCCATGCCCGAGCTGAAGTGTGTGAAGGTTGAGGATCATTATGTGCTTCGGGATGGTGCCTCCGGGCTGTTTCTGGCAGCAAGCCAGTTCCCCAAGAACCGGGAAACCCGGGCACCCCAGGTGGCGGAGCTTATTCCCCATCAGGCGGAAATAGATCCCAAGTATGGCTATCTGATGGACGCCCCCCGAACCGATCCTGATGGGAATCCTGCCATTATCCGTTACAGCCGTAAGACTAAGCAGCAGTATGTTATGTCTGAGGTAGAGGGTAAGGCGACGGGCTGGAGTGCAACTTGGCAGGATGGACAGTGGCAGGAAAAGCAGGTTAAAAAGCGTAAGAGTGCTTGATTGAGAGGCCTTTTTTTTGAAGGGTTATAAAGTAGGCCTCCAACAGGAGGCTTATTTTTTTCTTGTTCTTTTTCCGTGAGGGTTTCAGGTTTCCTGAAAATGTTGAATGAGTGCCCTGCCGTTCTATGGCAAAACTCAGCGGCGATGGGGCGAATGATGTTCAGGAGTGGGTTATGACTAACAATTGGCAGGGATTTACCAACAAAATGTTGTTTCATTCCCGGTTGCTGATGGAAGCCTGGAAAGAGGCGGATGAGGTTGCCGGCCCGGCGTTTCGTGAAGCCTGCCTTGGAGCAATGGTTCAGGCGTATCGTTCGTTACTGGCGGAGATTATGACCAATTATCGGCTATCGGTAAGTCAGCTTCCCACACTGGATGAGGCAATTAACAGCATTCATCTCAAGGGTGAGGTGTCATCTGAGTTGCAGTACATCGAGCAGCTTGAACAGCATGAGTCGTGGTTGTCCTCTTTGCTCCGCTCTCACCAGGAGTGCCTGATGCCGACGCAGAGAAAGGTGCCCGAAAGGTCCTCAGAGATACCCCTGGTAAGTGCTTCCGCTATGGATCTTGAGCTGCCGGATAGTGCGGCCAGTATTCTGGTCTCCCTGAAAGAACTGGTGACTTATAGTCGCAACTTCAGCCTTGAGTGGTAGCCTTCTGGCATATTGCAATGACGGCCGGTACACATTCCTGTGGGAAGCGCCAGTGGAAATCGGATGTATGCCAGTTTGAAGGCCTCACCTTGAAAGCCAATAGCGGCTAATGCAAAATAGCCCGGTTAACTTAACCCCTTTAAAGGCACCTCTATTCAAGTGATTGAACGAGTGCCGCTTTACCATTGAACCAGTGGCCTGCGCACCTGCCATGGTTCTATTTAAGAGCAATCAGGTACTGGATCACTATGTCAGCGACTTTTCTTGAAATTGTTGAGCTCCCATCAGGGGAGATTGTATTGCGTCGAAGCGATGAGGAAAGTGCTGAGCCCCTGGTGACCATGACATTTTCCCAGGAGTTGCTGGAATTCCTCCAGGGGGATCAATTTGAAGTGGCCCGCATTATGCTGGACGCCTGCATAGAAGAGGTCAGCCGTAAAACCGAGGCCGGTACCGAAGGCTATATTCCTGAAAACCGGGTTTTGCACTAACCGTTTCATCATGCTGACCGGCTTTATCGGGTGGCCGGTTATATCGTGCTACAGGTATTAATCCCGGTTTCGAATGGCCAGCCCCTGGCATCGTCCGCTTCTGGCTGCCAATTCAAGTTCATTCAGGGTTGAGGAATCCAGCTGATTAATCCAGCTGACCACGGTATGACTGGTACCGGAGGCCAGGGCCTGGCGGGTCAGCTTCAGGGAATCCTGTCGGGCTGAGGGATTGAGCACCTGAACCCGGTTATTGCTGATGCCAGACAGTTTCAGCCATTTCTTGGTTTTTAAGGCATGTTCGCTGGAAAGGATCAGAGTGAGCCAGCGGGGCTCCTGATCGTTAGCCAGATCATTGAGCATGGACTTTAAAAATTGGCCTGCCTGCCATGGGGGGCCAGATAGAATCAGCTCATCAATCGCGCTTTTGTGGTTCCAGGAGCCTGGGTTTGTCCTGGAGGCGGTGGTCAGGGGATGAGTCGTTAATGCTTGCATGTCAGGCCCTCCACTACAGACGGGTGTTTATGCTCTTTGAGTATTTATGCCTTTAGGCCTTTAGACCCTTCAGGTCCTGTGGGTTTCAATTCCTTATTACGCCGACACTGAGCCCTTCAATGGCAAAAATGTCATGGTTCAGGTCTACCTCGATGGTGGTGAAGTCCGGGTTTTCCGGATGCAGGTAAACTTTGTTCCGTTTCTGTTCGAACCGCTTCACTGTTACTTCATCCTCGATCCGGGCCACTACGATCTGGCCGTTCTGGGCAACACTGGTTTTGTGAACCGCCAGCAGATCCCCATCCAGAATACCGATGTCCTTCATACTCATGCCCCTGACCCTGAGCATAAAGTCGGCTTTGGGTGAGAAAAAAGAGGGGGTGATCGAAAGATGGTTTTCAATATGTTCCTGGGCAAGAATCGGGCTTCCTGCAGCCACCTGCCCGATAATGGGAAGTCCCAGAGCATCAGAGCCCGGGATACGAATCCCTCTTGAAGCGCCGGGTGTGATTTCGATGGCCCCCTTTCTGGCCAGGGCCCTGAGGTGTTCCTCGGCCGCGTTGGGAGAACGGAAGCCAAAAGTGCTGGCAATTTCAGCACGGGTAGGGGGAAATCCTGTTTCTTCTATATGGGCCTTGATCAGTTCAAGAATCTCGGCCTGTCGTTTGGTGAGCTTAATCATGGCTGGTGTCTGTGTTTTTATACAGTATCTGTAATTATATACAGTATATTGATTCCTGCAAGGGACTGTTTTCTTGAACCACCGGGTTTATTGCGGTATTACTTTTACAACTTGCAGTTTTTGGTTTCAAACGGTAGTTTTAAACAATTGTTTATGCTAATGGTGCTTAAGAAAGTATGTCACAGTCAGCCACTGTAGAACGAATCCTGGACGCAGCTGAACAGCTGTTTGCTGAGCATGGGTTTGCGGAAACCTCTCTGCGGGCGATTACCAGTCATGCAGGAGTCAATCTGGCGGCTGTCAACTATCACTTTGGTTCCAAAAAAGCCCTGATCCAGGCGGTTTTTTCAAGGTTCCTTGAGCCTTTTACCACCAATCTGGCCAGTGCACTTTCCCAGATCAATGAGCAAAACAATACCCCCGACCTGGAAGAGGCCCTGCATATGCTGGTGGACCAGATTATGGCGGTCAAACCCCGCAGAGAAAATGATCTGTCGGTATGCATGCGACTAATCGGGTTGGCTTATTCCCAGGGGCAGGGGCACCTCAAGAAATATTTACGGGAAGTGTATGGCGAGGTTTTTGAGGATTACCTTAAGTTGCTGATCAAAACCTGCCCGAATCTGCCCGCCGGGGATCTTTTCTGGCGGGTCTATTTTATTCTGGGTGCTGCGGTGTTTACCCTGTCGGGATCAGATGCGCTCCGGGCCATTGCCGAGAATGATTATGGTACCCGCTATGAGGTGGAAGAGATTCTCAGGAAAATGGTGCCCTTTATGGCGGCAGGCCTGCGTGCCCATACCTGAGATGAATACGGCAACGGGTGAAGATACCCATTGTTAATTACCCGCTCTTTGAGGTTTTGATGGCCTCTCTGTTCCCTTTTTCTGTAACCCAGCGGAGTCCAGGTTTTCTATGCATCTGTCGGTTCATATTGCCACCCAGGAGATGATCCTGCATCAGGACAATGGTCAGGTTCGACGCTATAGCATCTCAACCGCCAGTAAAGGGACTGGGCAGCAGGAGGGTAGCTGGCAGACCCCCCTTGGACGTCATGTCATCAGAGCCAAAATTGGTGAAGGTCTGCCGCTGCACTCAGTATTCGTCAGTCGTCGCTTTACCGGGGAGATTTATTCCCCGGAATTAACAGCAGTATACCCAGGCAGAAAAGACTGGATCTTAAGCAGGATTCTTTGGCTCAGCGGGCTTGAGCCAGGATACAACCGCCTGGGCAA
This sequence comes from Endozoicomonas sp. Z74, assembly GCF_057680865.1. NCBI lineage: Bacteria > Pseudomonadati > Pseudomonadota > Gammaproteobacteria > Oceanospirillales > Endozoicomonadaceae > Endozoicomonas > Endozoicomonas sp. Z74. The sequence goes on along the minus strand of NZ_JBLYZI010000016.1, from coordinate 57,916 downwards.
TGTCGATACCATGCGCAGATACATTTATATTCACGGCTCCCCGGATACCGCTGAGATGGGAGTGCCTGGTTCCCGTGGTTGTATCCGTATGCATGGCAGGGATATTATTGACCTTTATGATCGGGTTGATGCGGGCACCTGTATTGATATCCAACTCTCTTGACGTTTGACGGGCCCCTTCAAAGGATAAAAAAAGTGTCCTGCCGGTTTCCCCTGCTTTATTGAGAAAAGGTTTCCCATGAATACAGGCGTGCTGTTGATTGATCTGGAGGGTACAGAGCTTTCACCGGAAGAGAGTGAGATTCTCTGTCACCCGGCGGTGGCTGGTGTTCTTTTTTTCGCCCGCAATTTTCAGGATCGTCCGCAACTTTGTCAGCTGGTGAACTCTATCCGGGCCCTGAGAGAGGACCTTCTCATCTGTGTAGACCAGGAAGGAGGTCGGGTACAGCGCTTAAAAAAAGGGTTTACCCGTCTGCCTCCTGTAAAGGCTTATGGTCAGCTGCTGCAAAACAACAGGGAACAGGGACTCCAGCTGGCTCATGAAGCGGGCTGGCTCATGGCTTCTGAGTTGCTTTCCTGCGGCGTGGATCTTAGCTTGGGGCCGGTATTGGATATTGACCATGGCCGTACCAACATTGTGGGTGACCGGGCCTTTTCCAGTAACTCTGATGATGTGACTGCACTGGCCACGGCCTGGGTCGAAGGGGTTCATGAGGCCGGGATGTCTGTGGTCATCAAGCACTTTCCAGGTCATGGCAGTGTTGATGGTGACTCTCATGAATGTCAGCCGGTGGATAGTCGCACGCTTGAAGAGATTGAACGGCAGGACCTGGTACCTTTCAAGGCACTGATTCACGCAGGGGTTGAGGCGGTTATGCCAGCCCATATCGTTTTTCCCGCCATTGATGAACAGCCTGCGGGTTTTTCCAGGGTCTGGCAGGAGCAGATTCTCAGGGGGCAGCTTGGGTTTGGCGGGCTGATCGTCAGCGACTGTCTTTCCATGGAGGGGGCGGCTTCGGCAGGAGGCTATCCCGGCCGGGTCTGGAAAGGCCTGGAGGCGGGCTGTGACCTGTTGATTGTCAGCAATCGCCAGGGGGTCAGGGATGTGCTGGAAGAAGCACAGGAAAGTCCACTCAGGGGTGTAGGCCCTAACCGACTGCTGACGGTGAACCGGCCAGACTGGAAGGGGTTGGTTCAGTCATCCCGTCATCGCCAGACTGTCAGTCTGCTTGAGGCACTGGGCTGAGAGCGGGTCCCGAAGTCTGCAGTGAATAGAGTCCACAGCGAAAGAATAAACTGAACAGTTTACGTGGCAATTGACTGACGGGCTTCATTCTTTTTCTCACCGAATCTTCTTTTTCAACACAGCGATTGACTGGAAAGACCATGGAATTAACAGGCATTCACGGGGTAAGCCTGCCGCACTGGCTGGCGGAGGTGTTGGTAGCGTTACTGCTGACGGCTATTTTCAGTTTTGTGGTGGGCAAGGTGTTTGACCGGCTCTCTGCTGGGGCCATAAAAACGAAAACCCTCTGGGATGATGCCTTTGTTGGCTCCGGCCGAAAGCCCGTCAAGCTGATTATCTGGGTGCTGGGACTGGGATGGGTGGCGGATGTCATCTGGCAGAGTACCGGTAATCCTCTGTTTACCCGCTTTGCCAGTTTCAGGGATGTGCTGGTTATTGCTTTGATCAGCTGGGCCATGATCCGGTTTATCAAAGCCATTGAGAGAGGCTATCTGGCCCGGCACGATGAGTCGGAAAAGAAAATTGATCCGACGACACTGGTGGCCGGAGGCCGCCTGCTGCGCATCATGATCATTATCATTGGCTGCCTGGTGGTCCTGCAGACTCTTGGCTATAGCCTGTCCGGGGTGCTGGCATTTGGTGGTGTGGGAGGCATTGCAGTGGGCTTTGCGGCCAAGGATATGCTGGCTAACCTGTTCGGTGGACTGATGATTTACCTGGATAAGCCTTTCAGGGTCGGTGACTGGATCTGCTCCCCGGATCGCCAGATTGAAGGCACTGTTCAATACATTGGCTGGCGCCAGACCCGTATCCTTACCTTTGCCAGGCGACCCCTTTACGTGCCCAATGCCACCTTTATGAACATTTCCGTGGAAAATCCTTCCCGGATGGAAAACCGGCGGATCAAGGAGACGGTGGGCTTAAGGTATGCGGACAGCAGCAAGGTGAGCGCTGTGCTGGCTGAAATCCGGCAATATCTCCAGAGTAATGAAGCGATTGCCCAGGACAAAATCATTATGGTGAATTTCACCTGCTTTGGCCCTTCCAGCCTGGACTGTTTTATTTACTGCTTTACCCGAACCACCGATTGGGCGACGTTCCATACGGTTAAGGAACAGGTGCTTCTGGACATTGTTGGGATTATTCACCGGCATGGGGCGGATATTGCCTTTCCCACACGTACCCTCGATTTTCCTGTTGACCAGGAGCTTCTTCCTGTTGGTGGTCATAAGGCCGGAGCCATGGATACGGCTGAACCCGTTAAAGCCTGACAGTTTGTAGTAAACGGAGCTGGCTACAATTCAGATAATGGCTATCTGAATGAGGTCAGCTCATGCCCCTTGCCGACAATGCGTTCACTTTTATTTATCAAACCTCCCTGGCTCTGGTTCTGTCCCTTCTGTTTTATTTTGGATTGAAGTGGCTGTCGACCCGATGGCAGAAAGACCCCTCAGCACCGACCCGGGGGGTGGTTATTTCTGCCATTCGAACGCCTTTGCTGGTGATGCCCTGGTTGTTTTTCCTGCTATTCACGGCACATTTTATGCCCGGTTATGATGCCCATGAATGGCATGATTCACTGCTGGTGGCTGAAAAGCTTCTGGTGATTATCTATCCGGCCTGGGCCATCTGGCTGATCAGTCTCGAGATCAAGCCGCTGCTGGAGTCTATGGGACGGGGGTGGTCCAGAAAGGTGTCGGACTCAGTGGTGGCCAGAACCCTTCAGCTGGTGGTGGTAATCATTACGCTGCTCAGCATTGCCCAGGTATTGGGTTACAGCCTTTCGGCCCTGATGGCCTTTGGTGGTATTGGCGGTATTATTATCGGCCTGGCGGCCAGGGAGTGGCTGGCTAATTTTTTTGGCGGGTTGATGCTGATGCTGGACCGCCCCTTTGCAGAGGGGGACTGGATCCGGTCTCCCGATCGAAATATTGAAGGCCATGTGGAACAGATTGGCTGGCGGTTGACTCGTATCCGCACCTTTGACCGACGCCCGATTTACGTGCCCAACTCCCTGTTTAATGGCATTGTGGTAGAGAATGCGACTCGTATGAGAAACCGGAGAATGGTGGAGAACTTCGCATTAAGGTATGAAGATGTTGATAAATTATCCATAGTTCTCAGCAGGATAATGGAGCTTGTTGAAGCTAATCCTGATATAGACTGCCATGAGCCCCATTATGCCCGGTTTATAAAATACGACGAGTCCTCACTGTTGTGTCAGGTTCGGGTGCATATCAAAAAAATAGATCGACTTGGTTTTCTCGAGGTACAGCAAAGTGTTCTGCTGGCCATTGCCAGGGCCGTGGAGGAACAGGGTGCTGATTTTGCTTATCCCGTACGACGGGTGATTAACGATGACCCCGGGTTAAAACCGCTATAGTGAATGAAATAGTCTCTTACCCAAATATCCAGGTAAAAGAAACACTGAGAGGGTAATAAACCCGCTGGATGGATGATATTGATTCCTGTTGTCCCGGTTGATGGAACGGCCTTTATAAAAAGCAGACAACGTCAATGAATATTTTGATTGTGGAAGATGCCCGGGACCAGAGAATGATGCTTTCTGTGGTTCTGAGGAAAAAAGGGCACCAGGTTCTGGAAGCCGAAGATGGCCTGGAAGCCCTGAAAGTTTTGAAGGAACACCCGGAAACCCGCGTGGTGATCAGTGACTGGATGATGCCTAACCTTGATGGCATTGGGTTGTGCGAAGCCATTCGCCAGAGTGATATCGGTCATTATGTCTATTTGATTCTTTTAACCGGTAAAACGGAACATGAAGCCGTTGTTGAGGGCATTAACCGGGGTGCCGATGACTTTCTCAACAAACCCGTTAATTTTGATGAGCTGGATGCCCGGTTAAGGGCCGGTATTCGCATCATCGAACTGAAAAAAAAGCTCGAACAGAAAATTCATATCATTGAAAAGGATCTGGAGTCTGCCGCAGCGACCCAGGCCAGCCTGTTGTGCAAGCCGGAAAAAATCCAGCATGTGGATTTCAACTGGTTTTTCAGGCCAAGCCGGTTTCTGGGAGGGGATATGTTTGGCTACCACGCTGTGGATGGCGAAACCCTCAGTTTTTATCAATTGGATGTGGCCGGGCACGGTATACCGTCGGCTCTGTTTTCTTTTACGCTCAACAATGTGTTGTCTGAGGATCGTGGTGGTGCCTCTCTGGTCCGGGAAGAGCTCAAAGAGGCGCCTTTTTACCGGATCCGCCAGCCGAACGAAGTGCTGGCCAGCCTGAATCAGCGCTTTCAGGCCAGCCCTGAGGCAATGCTCTATTTCACCATTGCTTACGGTGTGATTAACAGTCGAACCGGCTCAATTACCCTGTCCCAGGCCGGGCACCCACCTCCTCTCTGGCTCAAGTGTTCTGATCGCCAGGTGGAACAGGTGCCGGGAGGTGGCGTGCCGGTGGGCATGATGCCGGATATGTCCTATGAATCCGTCACCCTGCAGTTTCAGCCCGGGGATCGGCTGTTTTTGTATTCTGACGGGATCACGGAATGTGAAAACGAGGAGGGAGAGCAGTTTGGTGAGCAGCGTTTGATGTCTCTGCTTGAGGCGGGCTGCAAAGATGAATTGAAGACATTGGTGGATCGTGTCGAAACAGAGATAGTAAAGTGGAATGGCGGCGACGGTTTTGATGACGATGTCACTTATCTGATACTGGAGTGGCAGCCTTAAAAGCCTGCTGAAGACCGGTCGAATAATCAAGCAAGGAGAGCGAGATGCCCTTTGAATCAAAGACGGAGTCCGGATACACCATTGTTGAGGTGGATGAAACCCGGCTGGATGCCTCAATAGCGGAGTCCTTTAAAACCTACCTGTTTGAGCAGATAGAGGGGGGGGCTACGTCCATGGTGATAGACCTTTCTCTGGTGCGGTTTATGGACAGCAGTGGTCTTGGCTCCCTGGTGGCCGCCCTGAAAAAACTGACGGGGCAGGGCTCCCTGAAACTGGCCGGTGCCCAGCCTGCGGTGGTGGATCTGTTCAGCCTGACATCAATGGATCGCCTGTTCACTATTGCGCCTTCAGTGGCTGAGGCGGTTGAGGGTCAGTAGCGATGGCTGATGGAAAGCCGGATGAAAAGGCCGGTCATAATGATTCTGACCGGGGGCAAACACTCCGACTGGCCATTGACAGCGAGCTTGCTAACACCACGCTGGTGGCCATGGCGGTTCGTGGCCTCTGTGCGATCACTACGATGTCTCCCCTGGAAATCAACCGGCTTGAACTCTGTCTGGTGGAAATCGTCAATAATGCCATTGAGCATGCCTACAGCAATGAAAAGGGGCACAGTGTAGAGGTGGTGGTTGAGCTGCTGAAAACCACCCTGACGGTGACTGTCAGTGACTGGGGCAAGTCCATGCCCCTTGAAATCCTTTCAAAAGAAGAGCAGCCCATAGACCCGGATAATCCTGAAGCCTGGATCTGCAGTGGGCGTGGGTTGCATATTGTCCAGAACCTGATGGACCATATTGAGTATCACCAGGTTCAGGGAAAAAACAGTTTTGTGATGACCAAGCAGTTGAGGCATTGATGAGGATTAACCTGCCTGAGTGACAACCCATCGCCAGCAGCAGGTCATCTGGTCTCATTGTGTGACTTCCGGTTCTGATCTGATATCTTTTCTGCCATGTTATTGTGTGATCCAGATCTCTTGTACTTGTCTATCTCCTCGTATTTAATAACTCGGTCTTATGTGTAAGCGGTAGCTGTCACTCAAAATCACAAATAAATCTGGCTGCACAGATCCATTGAAGCGTAGGGTTCCAGTAATGGAATGTCCTGCAAAACCTTCCTTAGCCTGCCATTGGCCGCGGCTCTGCTGGCCTTGACTCTCTAGAGCAGAGAAAAAATGGCGTTTGCCAGCCCCTTTTATCCGGCATGTTGCATTATAAGGAGAAAACCATGCCCTATTATGTTTCTGCGTCCATCCGTTCAGAGGAAGTCGTAGAGGTGACATTCGACCCACCCTGGCGCATGGAACAACTTGTGCATTATATCGCTTCCCCTGAACCGTTGCCGGAAGCCATGGTTCGCCGGTTTCCCAAAACGGCGGCAGTGGTACTGGAGCGGGGCCAGTTGAGCCCACCGGATATGATGGGCAATCCCGGTGAAGCATTGATCAATGATGCCTTGAAAAATCGAATTGAGGCACTGGAGCCGGAACTCCACAGTTTTATCCCTGTGGATGTTCTTGATCAGAGGGGCAATCACCACGGATGCTATTACTACCATTGCGTGCACCATTTTGCGGATACCCTGGATTATGACCGCACCCGTTTTTTAAGCGGCTTTGGCCTGGATGCAGGGAAAGCAGGCGGCTTTTCATTTCGAGACAATGACGGTGAACGCTGGCCTATCGTTATGCATCAGAACCTGGCGGCTAACCGACACTTCTGGCGGGGGACTGAACAAACGAGTAAATACCATTTTTTTTGTTCCGACCTGCTGGGGGATTTTATCAAGCAACACCGTATGAAAGGGTGGAGGCTCGGTAAAGTGCAAGTGTAACGGGGTTCATAGGCCAGTCACTGCACTAGCTCGTTCCCAAGCTGGAGAGGGCGTGGCAAAAGCTGCAGCTTCTTGCTCCCATGCTTTTAGGCCCTCCGGGTTCCAGCGTGGGAGCGTAAGCACCGCTGAGAGTGCCCCTTCAAGGGCTGGTATTATGACTCAGTCACCGGTTCAGGCCGGGTTTCAATCAGGGTGGCGGGGCGGTCGTATGGGGTCAGCTTGAACAGTACACCGATGACCGGGCTGTCGAGATACTGAACCTCACTGGTATGGCGAATGCGACGCCGCTGTTTCAGCTGGAAATTGTCCGTTACCCGCAGCGGTGGCCCTCCGGCCTCAAGGCGAACCAGATGGTCTGACTTGCGATTGGCCTGCAGAAGCTCCTCGGAGGTATAACCTGTAAACCTTTTTTCCGGCATCCCGCCAGGTTCATTGCCGAATTGGCTGCCGGAGAGGGGGGCGTCAGAGATTCTGGAATAGAGTGCCTCGGGACTGAGCTTGTTCAGCCACAGATCCACATCCACATGAAGAAAACGCTCTTCACTGATACTGACCGTTCCCTCCAGTAGATAGCTGACCGTTTCGCTGCTGGCCGCTCTCAGTTTGATGGCCTGTTTGCTGTGTTCAGGGCCCACGGGCATCCGCCAGCTTTTCTGCATGAGGACCTGATGACGTCCTCCCCGGCTCAGGCTGGCCACTTGCTGGTTCAGGTGGCTTTCGCTGGCGGGCAGGGCAATGTAGGGGTCCCTGACAGGATCCACAGGCAGGGCTTTTTCCCTGTCGGGCTCAAGGCTGAACAGCTCGTCACTGGTGTTGGCCCCCGGCATGGGGGTTAACGAAATACTGTTTCCAGTACTGTGTTTACTGACCGGTGGCCAGGCTTCTCCACTGCTGTCGTATAAGTAACGAAAAACAACAATATCGGCCTGATACCACTGGTCTTCTGAGGATGGATCAACAGGAGCGGCCATTGCGCTTCCTGCGAACTGCAGCGCCAGAGCGATCAGCAGGGGTTTCTTCATTACCGGTTCCTGAGTCTGTTCTGTCCGGAAAAATCCAGTGCTTGAAAAGCGGGCCATCTGGTGATGGCCATATTGCTCTGCTGGCCTTTATTCGCCTGCCAGTCTCTCAAGCAGCCTTTCTGTGGCCTGAAAGCGCTTTTCCGGCGTTTCCATTGGCTCAATGTACTTCAAGATGTTGCCTCCTTCCAGCCTGAATTGCCGAGGGCTGGATTGAATCAGCTGGATAATGGTCATGGGGTCGACTTTTGGCTGCTCCTCAAATTCCACACGTCCTTCTCCGTGACCGGCATCCAGCTTGCGGATACCCAGTGCCTGGGCGTTCAGTTTCAGGCGCATCTGCCGGAAAAGGTTTTTCGCCGGTTCCGGAAGCAGGCCGAAGCGGTCAATCAATTCCACCTGGAGGTTTTTCAGCTCCTGGTCATTGGCCGCTGCGGCGATGCGCTTGTAGAGAATGAGCCGGCTGTGGACGTCATGAATGTAATCCTCCGGCAGCAGGGCAGGCAGGCGCAGGTTCAGTTCGGTTCCGTACTGGAGAGGCTGGTCCGGGTTGGGGGTATCCCCATTGCGAATGGATTCCACCGCCTGCTCCAGCATTTCGGTATAGAGTGAGAAACCGACATTCTGGATCTGCCCGCTCTGACCTTCCCCAAGCAGCTCACCGGCGCCTCGTATTTCCAGGTCATTGGAAGCCAGCATAAATCCGGCGCCAAGGTCCTGGGCTTCACTGATGGCATCCAGCCGTTTACTGGCATCAGCGGTCATGGCCTTTGCCGGTGGTGTCAGCAGGTAGGCATAAGCCTGGTGATGGGAACGGCCAACCCGTCCCCGCAGCTGGTGAAGCTGAGCCAGACCAAACTTGTCCGCCCGGTTGATAATGATCGTGTTGGCGTTGGGAACATCAATTCCGGTTTCAATAATGGTGGTGCATACCAGAACATTGAACCGCTTGTGGTAGAAGTCCGACATCACCTGCTCCAGCTGACGTTCCCTCATCTGGCCATGGCCGCTGGTGACCCTGGCTTCCGGTATCAGTTCCTGAAGTTCACTGCTGACCCTTTCAATGGATTCCACTTCATTATGCAGGTAATACACCTGTCCGCCCCTGAGCAGCTCCCTGAGAATGGCCTCTTTGACCAGTGGCTTGTCGTGTTGGCGCACGAAGGTTTTAACGGACAGCCTCCGGGCGGGAGGGGTGGCGATAATGGACAGGTCCCGGATGCCGGACATGGCCATGTTCAGGGTTCTGGGAATAGGGGTGGCGGTCAGGGTCAGGATATCCACCTCGGAGCGCAGGGATTTCAGCTTTTCCTTGTGACGGACCCCGAAGCGATGCTCTTCGTCAATGATCAGCAGCCCCAGGTTCTTGAACCGAAGGTCCCCCTGAAGAATTTTGTGGGTGCCGATCAGGATGTCCAGCTGACCCTTACCCAGTTTCTCTTTCAACTGGTCCACGGTTTTCTGGGAGCGAAAGCGGGAAACTACATCGATTTCCACGGGCCAGTCGGCAAAGCGATCCCGGAAGCTCTCGTAGTGCTGCTGGGCCAGCAGGGTGGTTGGTACCAGAATGGCCACCTGCTTGCCACTTTGTACCGCCAGGAAGGCAGCCCGCATGGCCACTTCTGTCTTGCCAAAGCCCACATCGCCACAGACTAGGCGGTCCATGGGTTTGGGGGCGCACATATCCTGGATGACGGCCTCTATGGTTTGTTGCTGATCCGGGGTTTCCTCGAAGGGAAAGGCGGCGGCAAAGGCCAGGTAGTTCTGCTCCGGTTGCTCGAAGGGGAAGCCTTTTCGGGCTTCTCTGCGGGCGTAAATGTCCAGCAGTTCTGCCGCCACATCCCGGGCTTTTTCTGCGGCTTTGCGTCGGGCTTTGGTCCACTGCTCACTGCCCAGCCGATGCAGGGGAGCCAGTTCATCGTCCGCACCGGTATACCGTGAGATCAGGTGTAGCGAAGCCACCGGTACATAGAGTTTGGCTTCATTGGCATACTCCAACGTAAGGAACTCGGTGGTCTGGCCATCCACATCCAGCGTCTGCAGCCCCCGGTATCGGCCAACCCCGTGGTCAATATGGACCACCGGGGCGCCAGCGCGCAGTTCGGTGAGATTGCGAATGACCTGGTCTGCACTTTGCTGATCTTCCCCTTTACGGCGACGGCGTTGCACGACTCTCTGGCCCAGCAGCAGGGCTTCCGGGATCACCGCCAGATTCAAGTCCGGAAGGTGCAGGCCGTGTTCAAGGGATCCGACACTGATGGCCAGTGGGGGTTGTTCAGCGATGAATTCCGGCCAGCCCTGGCAGTGGGGCGGAGTAATGCCGTTCTGGCCAAGCAGTTCCAGCAGAACCTCCCGGCGGCCAGCGCTCTCCGCAACCAGCAGCACATGATCCACTTTATCAATGAATTGCTGAAGTGCCGACAGGGGCTCTTCAAGCCGGGCATTGAGAGTCAGTTCCGGCAGATCCTGACGGATCAGGTTAATCCGTCCGGTTTTGTCACTGAGGAGGGATTCGTGCAGTGTGACCTTTGGAAACGATTTCAGGCGACTGAAAAACTCTTCCGTGGGCATCATCACCGCTGCGGGAGGGAGCAGGGGATGGGTTGGATCGACCCGACGGTTTTCGTAACGGCTGTGGAGGTCGGTCATGCAGTGTTCAACCGCTGCAGTCAATCCTTCCCAGGCAATGATGCGGGTTTGCTCAGGCAGGTAGTCAAACAGGGTGGCGGTGGCCTCAAAAAACAGGGGCAGATAATACTCAATGCCCGGGCTGGCGATGCCCTGCCCAATGTCCTGGTAGATCGGGCAGTCCCGGTGATTGACATCGAAGGCATCCCGAAAGCGGGCCCGGAACTGCTCGATGGCCGGTTTGTCCATGGGGAACTCATGGCCGGGCAGCAGCTGAATGCTGTCAACGGTGGCCGTTGACAACTGGGTTTCCGGATCAAAGGTGCGCAGGGTCTCTATTTCATCGTCAAACAGATCTATCCGGTAAGGCTGGTCGGTGCCCATGGGGAATATATCGACGATGGCGCCCCGGATGGCGAACTCCCCATGCTCCAGAACCGAATCGACACAGCGATAACCCGCCTGTTGAAGCTGTGTCCGGCGTTCTTCAATGATAAAGCGCTCACCGGGGCGCAGGGACAGGCAGTTGCCCAGCAGGAAGCTCTGGGGGCAGAGGCGGTGCAACAGGGTGCTGACCGGTACGATCAGAATGGTGTTGCCCGCCTGGGGTAGGCGGTAGAGGGTGGCCAGACGCTGGGAAATGATGTCCTGATGGGGGGAAAAGGTGTCATAAGGGAGGATTTCCCAGTCCGGCATCTGTTGTACGTGAACGGTTGAGTCTTCTCCCAGGAAGAAGTCCAGCTCTTCTTCCAGCCGGATGGCGGTAGCACTGTCGTGTGTAATGACCACCAGGGGGGAGCTGTCCTGGCGCGCGGCAGAGGCAATGGTATAAGCCGGACCTGCCTTGGCCAGGTTACCCCAGTGAAGTTGATCGCCTGCCTGCAAGGGTAAAGGGATGGTTTGCTGCGTCATGAGAGTTATGAAATATCCTTTGCTGATACGGCAGAGCCAACTTCTGGGGTTGGCGGGCCATTCTCATGGTGAAAATGTCGCTGTTTTGGGCTCCGCAGCCACTTTAAATGGTTCAGGGTGAACGGTGTGTTTTATTCACGGCCGTCGATCCGCTTATGGCTGTTTGACGGAGCATTGTAGCGGCTGCGATGGCATTCTCACAGTGGGGGGAAGGATTAACAAAGCTAGGTGTTAATGTTTGTGCGTGTATGTTGATATCTGATGGTGATCTGAGGATAATACACGTGAGTTCAGGTTCCGGGTAGTTGATCGACGTTTCCGGTCAGGTCCCTGGCCCTCAAAGCCGGCAAAATGCCAACGATAAATGGACATAAAACGGGAAAAAATTGTGGTAGAAGACCGTTTTCAGGACTGGAAAGAACGTGAAGCTCTGGCCGAATCAATGATCCCCATGATCGGCCGTCTCTATCGAAACCATAACATTGTTACTTCCATATTCGGGCGCTCCATCATTAACCGCTCCGTCATTAATATACTCAAGGCGCACAAATTTGTCCGCCAGATTGAGGAGCAGGGGTTATCTGTTCATGAGACCTACCCAATACTGGAGTTGCTTACTTCTATGGACCTGGGGCCATCCCGAATTGATATCGGCAAACTGGCTGCAGGATACCGGACTGAAGCTGAGGGGCTCTCTCTTGAGGACTATGTCCGTCAAAAGGTGAAGCCTGTTACCAACGGCGATAAAGTTCAGCTGGGCCCCGGTCAGGATGTGGTGCTTTATGGTTTTGGGCGCATTGGCCGCCTGATGGCTCGAATCCTGGTTGAGCGCGCCGGCGGTGGTTCTGGCTTGAACCTTCGGGCGGTTGTGGTGCGACCGGGCAGTGCGGATAATGACCTGCAGAAGCGGGCCAGCCTGCTGAGGCGGGACTCTGTTCACGGCTCTTTCCAGGGCACCATTTCGGTGGACGAAGAGAATAAAGTGATTTACGCCAATGGTGTAGCGATTCAGGTGATCTACTCCAATGCGCCGGATACTATTGACTACACCCGTTATGGCATTGCCAATGCCGTGGTGGTGGATAACACCGGTAAATGGCGGGATGAAGAAGGTCTTGGGCTTCATCTCCAGTCAAAAGGGGTTTCCCGCGTTCTATTGACTGCCCCGGGTAAAGGGGAGATCAAGAACATTGTGTATGGGGTCAACCATCAGGACATCAACGGGGAAGACCGGGTTCTGTCTGCGGCCTCCTGCACCACCAACGCCATCACACCGGTATTGAAAGCCATTCATGAGGCGTTTGGTGTTGAGAACGGTCATGTGGAAACGGTTCACTCTTACACCAATGACCAGAACCTGATTGACAATTACCACAAGGGTGAGCGACGCGGGCGCAGTGCGGCCCTGAATATGGTATTGACGGAAACCGGTGCTGCCAAGGCGGTGGCCAAGGCGCTACCAGAGCTTCAGGGCAAGCTGACGGGGAATGCGATCCGGGTACCGACACCCAATGTGTCTCTGGCGATTCTTAACCTGAATCTGGCCAGGGCGACGACTCGGGAAGCTCTCAATGAGTTTCTGCGGGATGCCTCCCTGTATTCTGGCCTCCACAAGCAGATTGACTACGTCACTTCCGTGGAAGCGGTATCCAGTGACTTTGTAGGCAGTCGCAGGGCAGGGGTGGTGGATGGGCAGGCAACCATTGTGGAAGGTAACCGTTGCGTATTGTATGTGTGGTACGACAATGAGTTTGGTTACAGCTGCCAGGTAAATCGGATTCTGCAGTATATGTCCGGGGTGATGCATCCTTCCGTACCCTGATTGTTCCAGAGAGTTAAAGCCAGTTGATTGCTGTCAACTGGCTTTTTTGTTGCCTCTGGTTGTCAAAATCTGCATCACGACTTTCCAGATAATCATCGGTGTTACCAAAACCGCAGGGCTTTTCAACAGGGTAAACGCTTCTATGAATCGGTGGTGAACCTCCTGGTCTTCGCCGGCCATTTTCATAATGGCTTTGATATAGCGGTTCAAAAAGGAGGTACCCACTGGTTGCCGTCCTTTTGTTTCCCTGAACATAAAGTCAGGGCTGGCCGCCATTAACCAGGGGATCCGTTTTCCACGGCCGATCTGTTTCTGGAGGCAGGCCATGGTTTCAGGAGTAAAACGGGTTTCCTGTTGTTCCAGAAGTGTTTTGAGCTTAATCAGGTCTTTTATGGCCATGGTGATACCCTGACCATAGATGGGGTTAAAACTGCAGACTGCATCCCCGACCACCAGGAAGTTTCCTGGCCACCGCTTTGCTCTGTCGTAGCGCCGCCATAGACTGCCGGGAATGCGATAACTCACTGGCTCATCAATTGGCGTGGCCTGCTTCAGAATGTTATAAAGATCCGGTTGTGGCAGTGAGCGCACATAAGCCATAAACCCTGTTATATCCTTTGGAGCGACTTCGCCATTAAACCCTACCAGCGTCACTATCCATTTATCGTTTCCCAGGCTGTAGATCATGCCTCCGCGCTTCACATCAGGGGGCTCTGGGTAAATGGCCAGCACCTTCCAGTCCAATGAGCCGGTCAGGCTTTCTGGCAGATGAAAGTGGCGGGTGGTGTAGGCAACCTGTGATCGGACCTCGTCTTCTCTGATCTCAGTAATATCGTTTGCTCTGAGCCATTTCGGGGTTTGTGTTCCACGGCCTGAGGCATCAACCACCAGGTCTGCTTTAATGGCCTGGGGTGGTTCGCTATTGGCAGAGCATTGATAGCGTACGCCTTTTATTCTGAAGCCGTCTTCAGAAACAATGACCCCTGTGACCCTGGACTCGGAGAGCAGCTGAATAGCATCAACGGACTGAATGGCCTGGCGAAGCTTCCATTCAAATCGTGACCGGTTGCACCATCCCATATTGACTCCTGAATGGAATCGTTTTTTCCAGACGCCGAATTGAAACCACCTGAGAGCCCCGGCGGCATCGGAAGAGGCAATTCCGAACGCTCTGAGGTTGAGTTCTGTATTGCCAAGGAGTGGCTCCAGCAACTTGATACCGCTGGGCAGAATAACGTGAGAGTGTGGACCCTGGCCAACTCCTTTATGAAGGCCGCAGTGAGGATCAAGAGTGTCTTTTTCCAGTACGATCACTTCTCTAAAAAAGGGGGACAGCGTTTTGGCTGCCATCAAACCGGTCACACTTCCACCGATCACCACTGCACGCTGCCACATTACCGGCTTTCTCCTGTAGGACTTTATTGCCATGGTACCTGAGAATGGATGCTAAGACTGAATTCCTGCTTACGGAGTTTCACGGTGGTGCAGACCACTCAAATAGGGGTAAGGGCAGCCCTCAAACGGATAGGCATAAAGTCTCAAACCGTGCGGCGCGCTACAGCTATTGACCCGTGTCAATAACCGGGTCATTAAGTGATCCCTTAAATTGTAACCATTCTCATTTGCGTATATATTCCTATGCAATGACTCATCTGTCCGGCCTTCCTTTGAAGTCATGAGCTACAGCGCTCTCACTCTTCAGCCTGGGCTGGGCGATCACATCTTTCTATCGTTTTTACATCATTGCTATCCAGACACTGTCCGATCTTCAGGGCATCGGATGTCCGGTTCAGGCAGAGACAGGCTGATGGAGCGTTCTCTATGAAAACAACCCTGGGTGAACTGAAAACAGGGGAAAGCGGTCAGGTAGCCGCTTTCCTGGATGAGGGCAGTGCCTATCGGAGGAAGCTGCTGGCCATGGGGTTGACTCCCGGCACCCGGTTTACCGTCAGCCGGGTGGCTCCTCTGGGGGATCCCATTCAGTTACAGGTCCGGGGTTTTCAGCTCTCTGTGCGTCGGGATGAAGCGGCAGCTGTTGAGGTTTCAAAAGTATGACAGAACATGTTGTAGCCATTGTTGGTAACCCCAACTGCGGAAAGACCACTTTGTTTAACGCACTCACTGGTGCCCGCCAGAGAGTGGGTAACTGGCCGGGAGTGACCGTTGAAAAGAGAAGCGGGCATTATCGGCTGGGTGACAAGACGATTGAAGTGGTTGACCTGCCGGGAACTTACTGCCTGGACGTGGTGGACAGTGATGTCTCCATGGATGAGCGGATTGCACGGGATTATATTCTGCAACGGGATGCAGAGCTGGTCATCAATATTATTGATGCATCCAATATTGAGCGGAATCTCTATCTGACCACCCAGCTGCTGGATATGGGTGTTCCGGTGGTGATTGTGCTGAATATGATGGACGTGGCCAGGGATAAGG
Organism: Endozoicomonas sp. Z74; assembly: GCF_057680865.1. NCBI lineage: Bacteria > Pseudomonadati > Pseudomonadota > Gammaproteobacteria > Oceanospirillales > Endozoicomonadaceae > Endozoicomonas > Endozoicomonas sp. Z74. The sequence continues at coordinate 42,330 of NZ_JBLYZI010000016.1, read as the reverse complement.
GCGTTGAGATTGACGAAGCTGCTCTGTCAGCCCAGCTGGGCTGTCCGGTATTGCCCCTGGTGGCCAGCAAGTCCGAGGGAATCAAAGCACTGCAGAAACAGCTGGATGAGTATCTGCAAAGCTCGCTGCCACAGGCCAGGCCGGTATCTCTGGGAGCTGACATTGAGCAGGCCGTTGCCATTATTCAACCGCAGTTGGAGGGGCTCCTCAAGGATCAGACCTCTGTCCGCTGGCATGCGTTGAAGTGCCTTGAGGGAGAGGGGGTGGCTGAACTCCAGTTGCCGGCGGATGTGCTGGGAACGGCTGAACAGCAACGGCACCTGCTGGAAAGCACCCAGAATGAAGATCTGGATATTCTGATGGCCAGCGGTCGTTACCGGGCTGTGGGTGAGATTATGAAGGTGATCCTTCGCCAGAAAGGGGAGGTGAATCACCGGCTCACCGAGAAAATCGACAACCTGGTGCTGAACCGGGTACTGGGTCTGCCTATTTTCTTTGGGGTCATGTACCTGATGTTCATGTTCTCCATTAATATTGGCAGTGCCTTTATTGATTTCTTTGATATTTTTACCGGCACTTTGCTGGTGGACGGTTTTGGTCACTGGCTGGATGGCCTGGGGGCTCCGGCCTGGCTGGTCACCTTGCTGGCCAATGGTGTGGGTGGTGGTATTCAGACGGTATCCACCTTTATTCCGGTGATCGCCTTCCTGTTCCTGTTCCTTTCCCTGCTGGAAGACTCCGGTTATATGGCCCGGGCCGCGTTTGTGGTTGACCGGCTGATGCGCTTCCTGGGGCTGCCAGGCAAGGCATTCGTGCCCATGCTGGTGGGCTTCGGCTGTAACGTTCCGGCGATCATGGCGGCAAGAACCCTGGACAATGAGAAAGACCGCCTGCTGACCATTTCCATGGCGCCCTTCATGTCCTGTGGTGCCCGCCTGCCGGTATATGCGCTGTTTGCTGCAGCGTTTTTCCCCCAGTCCGGTCAGAACGTTGTCTTTGCGCTCTATATTACCGGTATCCTGGCGGCGATTTTCACCGGTCTGGTCATGAAGCGCAGCCTTCTGGGAGGCGACAGCTCTCCTTTCATCATGGAGTTGCCCAACTACCATTTGCCCTCTGTGAAGCAGGTAATGCTGAGAACCTGGGATCGCCTCAAGGCTTTCATGCTCCGGGCAGGTAAAGCGATTGTGATCGTTGTGGTGGTCCTGAATACGCTGAACTCAGTGGGTACCGACGGAACCTTCGGACACGAAGATACGCAAGAATCCATGCTCAGCAAAATCGGCCAGACCATTACGCCTGTATTTGCCCCCATGGGTATGACGGAAGATAACTGGCCTGCAGCGGTTGGCATCTTCACCGGTATCCTGGCCAAGGAAGCCGTGGTGGGTACCCTGGATTCCATGTACAGCGCCATTGCCGCTTCAGAAAATGATGTGAAAGCCGGTGATGAGCCCTTTGACCTGATGGCCGGTATTTCCGAAGCCCTGGCCTCCATCCCTGCCAACCTTGCGGGCCTGACCGGCCAGATGGCAGACCCCCTGGGCCTTGAAGTGGGTGACTTGAACGACCTGGAAACCGTTGCCGAAGAGCAGGAAGTGACTATGGATACCTTTGCGGTCATGTCCAGGCTGTTCCCAAGTAATGCGGCGGTCATCGCCTATCTGCTGATGATCCTGCTCTATACCCCCTGTGTGGCGGCGCTGGGTGCCATCTACCGGGAAACCAATATGGCCTGGACGATGTTTGTGGCAGGCTGGACGTTCCTGCTGGGGTATGCCGTTGCCACACTTTACTACCAGTTCTCATTAATTGCCGTTCAGCCGGGCGTGACTCTGCTCTGGGCGGTGAGTATTGCCCTGGTCATGTTCATCGTCTTTGCGCTGATGAGACGGGTGGGGGCTACCGCTGTGCAGTCTGTAGCGCTTGCTCCCGCGACCATAGGCCAGTCCTGCAACAGCACTTCCCATGGTAAGAGTTGCTCATGCTGATCGAAATCCGTGATTTTCTGAAGGGGCAGGGTGTCTGCTCCCTTTCAGAGTTGAGTACAAAGTTCAGGACGTCTCCGGAAGCCATGCGGGGAATGTTGTCCCACTGGCAGAGAAAGGGGCGGGTAGTTTGTGAACGCCCCGGGTGTGCCACATCCTGTAATAAAGGATGTGTATCCTGTGAGCCGGAGCAGCTTGAGATATACCGCTGGCAGGGGAGTGAACAGCAGATTCCGTTGTGTACGGTTCATTGATCCATCTACTTTTCTATAGGTGCCTGTATGGGCACCTGGTAGAGATAAACCGGCGTTTTATATAAATCATCCCCATACAGCGTTTTGACCGGCAGCCACCCTGGCAGCCGGAAGGTATGGGTGAGAATCCAGCAACCTTCCGGTAGCCCCGGGATCACTTCCTTTTCCAGCCGCTTCATGGCTCCGGGAAACAGGTAACAGACAATCAGGCCGGAATTGCCCAGGTCTGCGGTGAAAAAATCGTTTCTGGTGATGGGGATCCTGGTGGTGAGGGTGGCCCAGAGCGCCGGAATGGGCGACCGCTCAAAGGCTATGATCCGGTTCCGGGGGTATTGCTGTTTCAGAATGGGAAGCAGGGTTCCCCAGCCACAGCCCAGCTCCACAATATCTCCACTGATTTGCCCGGGCAGTGCCTTCTTGAGGGCCCGGCTCACTCTTCGGGAAGTGGGCGTAGGCCCAATCCCCAGACGGATGCTCCAGAACAGGATCGAGCCGGCAGCCAGAGCCATCACCAGTAATAGAACATAGGCTGCAACTGTTGTCCCTGCCATTCAACTGTTATCCTGAGCCCGGATTTACCTTCAACAGCATAAGAAGTTATCAGCTCCGTGGCCAGACCTTCCGATGTTTCCACCAAGAGAGTCACCCTTGATGATGTGGCTCTGCGGGCCGGGGTTTCCAAATGGATTGCCTCCCGAAGTTTTACTCCCGGCGCTTCTGTGGCCGAACACAAGCGCCAGAGAGTGCTGGAGGTTGCCCGGCAACTGGGTTACCAGCCAAGTCTGCTGGCCCGTGCTCTGTCGAAGAAACGCTCCACTCTGGCGGTGCTGGTGCTCGATGAGTTTGCCAATCCCCATGCATTAGTGATGCTGCAGAGAACCACGGCGGCTTTGCAGGCTATTGGTATGCAGTGCATTCTGGTGAACATCGCCAGTGATAATTACCGTCCGCTGCTGGACACGGCCAAACAGTATCAGGCGGATGCCATTATTCTGATCGGCTCTCTCTTTGATGAACAATTACTCCAGGAGGTGAACCCGGAAACGCTGCTGGTGCTTCTGGGGAGGGAGAGCAGGGACCCCAGGGTGCTGGGGATTTCCTGCGATAACGGAGCGGCAGGCCGGGAGATTGCCGATCGTCTCTATGAGAGGGGTTGCCGTCGTCCACTCTATCTGTCTGGCCCTGGTTGTCAGTACACCATTCTGAACCGTTATCAGGGTTTTAATGCACGGATGCAGGTACTGCTGGGAAAAAGCGTTCCTGAGTTGAAATGCCCCTCCTACGATCATGAGCTGGCGGGTCAGCTTATTGAAGGTTATCTGTCAGAGAGGGCAGAGGGGGAAAGGCCGGACGCCCTGTTTTGTGAAAACGATATTCTTGCGGTGGGGGTTATGGATCGCCTCAGGTACAAAATGAATATCCCGGTGCCTGATGAGATAGCCGTTGTGGGGTTTGATAATATTCCGCTCTCCCAAAGTCACGCCTACGACATCACTACTTTCGAGCAACCCCTGGACCCTATGATTGATACGGCAGTTGAGATGATACAGTTCTGGCAGCGAGACCGAACCCGAAAAAGCGCAGAGGTTCTGAAAGGAAAGCTGGTGGCTCGTACCAGCGCTTGACTCACAATACTCCAAAGATGCAAATGTGCACTACTGTTTGATTTCGATCAGGTTTTGTCAGAGGGATTTGCTGCATGATTGCAACCGATAGCAATCCTGTACAACCTCACCAGGGAACGAACAAAACATGATCACATTTGCCATGTTCGGCGCCGGTCGTATTGCCAGAGTTCATGGGCAGACCCTGACAGAGCACCCCGGAGTCTCGCTGAAATACATTGTGGACCCGGTCCAGGCCGCGGCTGAAGAAGTTGCCCGTCAGTTTGATGCTCAAGTGGCTGAAGCTGAGGCGGTGTTTGGGGACCCGTCGATCAATGCGGTACTGATCTGCAGTTCAACGGACACCCACGCGGATCTGATTGAAAAAGCCGCCCGTTCGGGCAAAGCCATTTTCTGTGAAAAACCCATTGATCTGGATATCGCCAGAGCGAGGGATGTGGCTGAGATTGTCCGGGAGACCGGGGTCACCTGCTTTCTGGGCTTTAACCGGCGGTTTGATCCAACCTTCAGGGCATTACACGGGCAAATGCGTCAGGGCCGTATCGGAAAGCTCGAACAGCTGGTGATCACGAGCCGTGATCCTGCCCCACCGCCGGTCAATTACATCAAAGTGTCCGGAGGGCTGTTCCGGGATATGATGATTCACGATCTGGACATTGCCCGCTGGATACTGGGTGAAGAGCCCGTGGAGGTGTTTGCTACCGGCAGCTGCCTGGTGGACAGTGAGATCGCCGAGGCCGGGGATATTGATTCCGCACTGGTTACCCTGAAAACCGCCAGTGGCAAACTCTGTCACATCAATAACAGCCGGCGTGCTGCCTATGGTTACGATCAGCGTATTGAAGCGCTGGGGGAAAAAGGCATGCTCCAGGCCGGAAACCATCGGGAAAATGAAGTGCGCTATGTGGGGGAAGAGGGGGAAATCACTGAGAAGCCCCTGCTGTTTTTCCTGGAGCGCTATATGCCGGCTTACCGAAGTGAGTTGCAGGAATTTGTGGACGCCCTGGTGGACGGGGTAGAGCCTTCCGTGACCATTGATGATGGTGTCAGGGCGCTGACGTTGGCCGATGCTTGCTATCAATCCCTGAAAACTGGGCAGGTGGTCCGGTTGAGTTAGTACTTGTCGCTCAGCAGCGGCTTATTGCTGGCCGCTGCTGGTCTATTGGTCTTACAGTGCCTGCCGGAGAATAGTGGCCACCACCTCCGGAGTTATATTGCCCTGCTCACCCAGGGTCAGTCGCCCATGACGCTTGAGCTGGTCAGTGACCGTGGTGATAGCCTCTTCATCAATGCCGTAATCCGATAATCTCGATTGAACGCCCAGTGACTCGAAGAACCCGCGGGTTTTCTCAATGGCCTGGGCAATGCGTTCACTGTCACTCCCTTCACGAATTCCCCAGACGCGTTCCGCATACTGCAGCAATTTAGGCCCTTTCTGGTCAGCCATGACATGAAGCAGGGCCGGGTGCACCACCGCCAGTGTCTGGGCATGATCAAGACCATACAATGCCGTGATTTCATGGCCGATGGCATGGCTGGTCCAGTCATGGGGAATGCCGACGCCCACCAGACCATAGAGGGCCTGGTTGGCAGCCCACATAACCGTAGCGCGGGCGTCGTAGTTATCGGGCTGTTCCATCACTTCGGTCCCGCTTTCCACCAGGGTGATGAGCAGTCCTTCAGCGTACCGGTCCTGAATTCTGGAACTGTCGCGGCAGGTTAAATACTGTTCGGTGATATGAATCCAGGCATCGACAATGCCGTTGGCGGTTTGCCTTGGTGGCAGAGTGAAGGTGGTTTCAGGGTCCATGATGGCAAACACCGGGTAAACCAGTGGGTGGCCGAAGGACAATTTGTCCTGGGTGGACTTTCTGGAAATCACGGCGTTCGGGTTGCTTTCGGACCCGGTGGCGGGCAGGGTGAGGACACACCCGAAAGGAGTGGCGGTGTCAATAGAAGCCTTTTCACTGAGAATGGCCCAGGGATCCCCCTCAAAACCCATGGCTGCAGCGATAAATTTGGTGCCATCCACCACGGATCCGCCACCCACGGCCAGAAGAAAATCGACGTTTTCAGCCTTTGCCAGCTTGACCGCTTCCATCAGGGTTTCATAGGAAGGGTTGGGTTCTATACCACCAAACTCCAGCACCCTGTGATCTGTCAGTGCGGCATGCACCTGGTCAAGAACACCATTGTTTTTTATGCTGCCACCGCCATAGGTGATCAGTACTCTGGCGTCCCGGGGGATTTCCTGGGTGAGGCGGGCAATCTGCCCCCGGCCAAAGTGGATGCGGGTGGGGTTGTGGAAGGAGAAGTTGTTCACTGACAGGTCCGTGCATTCATTTTAGTTCAGGTATTCTCTCATATATATGGTGGAAAGATGTTGATTTGATTCATATTTTCTTTTTATCAGGCGGGACTGAAAAATGATTGTTTTGCTGGGAAACTTTGGCTGCCCCTAAGGTCTAATGGTGTTGACTGACCGGGATGGGATAATGGTCGTTTTTCAAGGGCCTGATTAAGAAAACACTCTCTATTCAGAAGCAGGTGGGATATATAGTCATGAATGAAGCGGGGTTATCGACTCAATCATCCGCCGTTCTGTCGGCCAGAAACGCAGATGCAGGTCAGAATGCGCAGGCTTTCGGGCAGTTCGCTGGTATGAAAACCGGGGCAGTGACCACAACCGTTCTGCAGTTTCATTTGCCTGTTTCCACTGGAAGGGACTATCAGGCAGTGCTGATCACCTTTCGGGTGGTGACGGTTCATATTGCTCAGCCTTTGCTTCGTCTGGATGAAAGGATACCAGCCTCCCTTGAAGGCCCTGATGGAAAAGAGAAACGCCCTGATTCTTCCTCTAACCCGGTAGCGCCTGACGGTCCGGAGTCTCCCGGGAATTCCGGGGAGAAGGGGAGCGGGGACTGCTCATTAGAGTTGTCAGATGACCCGCACTGGATAGAAGAGAATTTCTGTAGTGATGAGGGCGCTGAGCGTTCAGAAAGGTTACATGATAAAGGATCGGACCCTTCTATTGGGAAAGAGGATGCTCGTCAAACCGGCACCACCGATTGTTCCATAGAAGGTCGTATTGGTGAGATTGTGGAGGGCGATCAGCAGGCCCGGCAACCGGGAACCTCGTCTTCGGACAGCAAGCAGGGACCTTCTGAACAACTGAGTAATGCATTATCAAGACAACTGCCCACTTCCAACGAGCTGGCCAGTCTGGTGAACAGGGGCATTGCCCTCTGTAAGAGCATGCTGCAGCTGACTACAAGTGCTTCACCTGTTTCTGGTGATCACGGTGGCTCCCAGCCACAGGCAGGAAAGTCCGGGTTGCCCTTGAGAAGTGACAGCGGCCAGCCTTTCAGCTCTGCTTCTGGGGACAAACTCGCCCCGCAGCAGGCCTCCAGTGCTTCTACACCCCAATTAACCCCGGCCATGAGTGGCCAGCCTGCGTTGATGGATTCTGGAGTAAGGGTGCCCTCTCAGGTGATACCCCTGGAGCCTTCCAAACTCAGTAGCAGAGAGGGATCCCTGAGGAAAAAAGAGAAGGGTAAGAAAGATAAGTGGAAAAAAGGTCATCAAGGCAGAAATCATCCCGGGGATAAACACGAAGATGACCCAGGGCAGTTGTAACCCGGCGTTTTGTCTACCGGGCATACAGCCGCCAGTGATTAACAAGGCTCAATAATCAACAGGGAAAAGGCCTTTACTGGAGTCGTTCCCAGGTCTGGGAGCGACCCAGCAGGGAAAAGCCGATATATCCACGGACTTCCAGTTTCTGGCCGTCATCCAGCAGTTTCATATTGGCGCTGTAGATTTTTCCGGATTCCGGGTCGACGATTTTCCCGTTGTCGTATTTATTGCCGTCTTTTTCCATGCCCCAGAGAATGGTCATTCCCTCGATTTTTTGGTCTTTCAACTCACCCTTGCACTTTTTGCAGGTGCTGTTCTGTTTGGCCGGATCCAGGATTTTGGTGACCTTGCCGGATAGCTTGCCATCCTGCTGGTAGATGGTGACATGGCTCTTGGCCTTACCGCTGCTGTCATCAATGGTTTTCCAGGTGCCCACCGGGGTGGCGGCAAGTGCTGCAGTGGAAAGAAGTGCAGCAACAAGGCCAAGTGAGGCCTTGAAAAAGTGTGAACGCATGAAGGTTTTCTCCCGTTCTTCAGTGGTTCCAATACCCCTGAAGTGGACGTTATAAATTGTGTTTTGCCCAGCCAGTTCAACGACAGGGGGCCGGTTTAGCACCGGGCTTTCACTCATTCAGATAGAAGAGCTTGCCCCTGACACTTCGCCTGAAATCCGATGGACTGAGTTGATATTGACGCCTGAACAGCCTGGAAAAGTAATCCGGATCTGAATAACCCACCTGAAGGGCAATCTCAGCGACACCAAGGTTGGTATTTTTTAACAGATCCCTGGCCTGATCAAGCCTGATTTGCTTCAGATACGTCATGGGCGGGGAACCGGTGGCCTGACGGAAGCGACGGTTCAGTGTCCGGCTGTTCAACCCCGTCTTCTGGCAGAGCAGTTCAAGCTGGATGTCAGTGGCGTAATGTTCATGAATCCAGGCCTGCAGGTGGACGATCACCTCATCCTGATGGGTGGTGGTGTGGTCATCGGAAAAATGGGTGTCCTTGAAAGGGCGCCGGATTTCATGGGAAAACTGCTGTTCCACCTTGAGAGCAACGGATTCCCCCAGGGACATTGAAAGCAGGTGCACCATGAGATCCGCTACCGAGTTGACACTACCGGCACAATAGATCCGTCCGGAGCGGGTAATCAGGTGGTTGGGTTTGAAATCCACCCGGGGAAAATACCGTTGCAGTTTCTCCACATAAAACCAGTGGGTTGCAGCAGGCTTCTGGTCCAGCAAACCCGCCTGGGCCATAAAAGCGACCCCGGTACCGGCCACAACAAAGATCGCTCCGCTTTCATACTGCTTCTGGAGCCACTGAATGATGTCCGGATTCTTCCGGATCACCGGCAATGGGTTGCGCCAGAGGGCGGGTACCAGAACCAGGTCACCGGTGCCAGATTGATCAAAGGTATACTCAGGAGTCAGTTTCAGCCCGCCAGTGGTGATCAGCGGTGAGTTATCGCGGGCGCAGAGACGGATGTCTATGGAGGCGGTGCCGGAGGCAAGGCGTTGATAGGTCTGTCCTGCTTCGAGCATTTCCAGGGGAAGCGTGATGCTGGTGGCAATCATGTGGTTCACCATGGGCACCAGAACCCGGCCGATGGTTAAGTGGTACGATCGTACTGACATATCTTTTACAAAACCGGTGGATGTGACCTTAATATCTGGTTTTATGACTCATTTGTCCAGAAGTGTTTGCCCTGAAGTTATTAAACTATGTTCACTTTCTTTTGGCTTTTCACCGTTTCTGGCAGGGGTTCAAACCGTCATGAACGGAGCCGGCAACCATGAGCGGACAGTCCGGCTTATTCCGAAAGCTGAATGCCGATAGCCGCTTTTTTGCCCTAAAACACACAGTTGGCTGAATGCCCGTTAACGGATGCTTTGAGGTGATCAGATCACCCCTTAACGGGCAAACTACGTTCACAGGAGTAAGGCATTGTCCAGATTACCCGTTATTGTTGCTCAGGGGGGGGTCAGCCCGGCGGGAAGAACCTCTGGTTTTCATGGCTACCGCCGACTGGTGCTGGATGCACTTGAGCAGCAGTATCAGAAGCAGACGCTGGCTTCACTCTGTGCTCTTCGAAACCTGCCCGGGGACACTCCAGAGGCGGACATTCTTTCCGGTACCCTGATCCGTCGTCTGGAAACCAGCCTGTTTGACAGTCAGTCCATTTACTATCACCACCCGGTAGAGGCGCAAGAGGGTTCTGAAATGATCCTCAGCGGCCGCCGGTTACCGGCACCCCTGCCTGCCAACTGGCAGCTGGAAAAGCTGGAGGATGGTCGGGTTAAAGTCAGGGTGGGTTCAGGGCAGAAATTGATGGTGCCCGCCACCAGAACCTCTCCAGTGAATGCCGCTGGCCAGTTGCCAACGGGGTTTGCACCGGAAAAGCTGTACCAGTCACGGCACCATCCCCGGTCATTGGCCATGACGGTTTTCGGCGCTTCCGACGCCCTGTTTTCTTCCGGTATGGACTGGAGCCGGATCAAGCAGCACTTGAGTCCGGAGCAGATGGCGGTGTATTCCGGCAGTGCCATGAGCCAGCTGGATTACAACGGTAACGGGGGGATGCTCCAGGCGAGGCTGCTGGGCAAGCGGGTTACTTCGAAACAGTGCCCTCTGGGCTTTGCTGAAATGTCGGCGGATTTTATCAATGCCTATGTTCTTGGGTCTCTTGGCGGTACCGGAACCGGTATGGGCGCCTGTGCCACCATGCTCTACAACCTGGAACAGGCAGCGGCTGAAATCCGCAGTGGCCGCCGGAGACTGGTGGTGGTTGGCAACAGCGAAGCCCCTGTCACTCCCGAAGTCATGGAAGGTTACTCCACCATGGGGGCGCTCACCACCGATGCTGCCTTGAGAAACCTGGATGGCCTCGATGTTTCTGAGGCTCCGGACTGGCGCCGTGCCTGCCGTCCGTTCGGGGATAACGCCGGCTTCACCATTGCGGAATCCAGCCAGTACCTGATTCTGATGGACGATGAGCTGGCCCTTGAATGCGGTGCCGATATTCTGGGGGCAGTCGCTGATGTCTTTATCAATGCCGATGGGTACAAGAAGTCTATCTCTGCACCGGGCGCCGGTAATCATTTGACCGTTGCCAGGGCTGCAGCCCTGGCAAGGGCTATTGGCGGGGAAGAGGCATTGCGTCATCGCAGCTTTGTTCAGGCACATGGCACCGGTACTCCCCAGAACCGGGTAACGGAATCCCTGATACTCAATGACACCGCCAGAACCTTTGGTATTTCTGACTGGCCCGTGGCGGCAGTGAAAAGTTATGTGGGTCATTCCATTGGTGCGGCCGGAGGAGACCAGATTATGGCCACTCTGGGGGTCTGGAAGCATGGTGTGATCCCTGGCATCAAGACCATTTCCGGTTTGGCAGAAGATGTTCACAGCAGCCACCTGAAAGTACTGACCGATCACCTGCCGGTGGGGGCCGAATCCATGGATATGGCCCTGGTGAATGCCAAGGGGTTTGGTGGTAATAATGCCACGGCTGTGTTGCTCAGCCCTGAACTGACCGGGCGGATGTTGAAAGCGCGTCATGGCGAGAAGGCGATGATGGCTTGGCAGCAGCAGCAGGAGTCGGTACTGGAAAGCCAGGAAGCTTATGAGAAGAAATCCCTGGCCGGGGAATCTCTTCCTGTCTATCACTTTGGCCAGAATGTCCTGGATGGCGATGACCTGGAGTTTGATGCTCACCAGATAAAGGTTCCCGGTTATGGGCAGGCCGTCAGCCTGGACCTGGAAAATCCGTTCTGGGATTTTTGAGGGTGCTTGATTACAGGCCCATGAGCAGCCATGCTGTGGGTTCAGGAAGTGCTTGACTAGCAGCCTGACATATTTCAAGCAGGGGGTTGATATGTATAAACCATCGTTACTGGCGGTCATGCTTTCAGGATTAGTTGCATCTGGAGTGCTGTCTTCAGGGCTGGCCTTTGGAGAAACAAAGGAGGGCCGGGTCAATATCCCCAGTGCGGATTCCACAGTATTGACGGTTTATCAAGACAAGGCCCTTATCAACCAGGCGTTCAAGACGCTTCCCGGTGCCAATGGCCTGCTGGAAGTGGAAGGGATGCCTGATGATTGGCAAGAAGGCAGTCTGGAGTTGGACTACCGGGATGGCGACCGTCGCCAGGTACCGGAAAGGGTCTGGTGGCCAAAGGCAGGTCTGGACCGGGACCTGCTCTACCGGCGGCTGGTTGGCAAAACTGTGGAAGTGATCGGTGGGGGCCTGAATGTGGCGGTTCAGGGAGTGTTGATGACGTATGACCGGGGAATGGGGCTGGTCCAGGGCAGTAATGGCCGACAATATCTGGTGGATTTTCAGGACCCCCAGGGGTTCAGGATGGTCTCCAGGGATTCATCCCTGAGTCGCCAGGATTACCTCCCTTTTTTAATGGCTGACTTTGGTCAGCAGGAGGTCAAGGGCACTCTTAAGCTCTCATACCTCACCCACTCTATTCGCTTTTCCAGCGATTACCGCTTAACCATTGAGCCTGACCAGCGCGCCCGGCTGGAACTTCGGGCGATTATCAGCAACCATACCGATGCAGACTACAGCAACGCCAAAGTGCGACTGGTATCGGGAAACGCAGCCGGTTCACCTGGCGTGTTGCGTAATACCGCCATGATGGAAGCCGCAGCACCGAAATCGCAGAATTCTGTGGGGCGTCGGGTAGGGGAAGTGCTGGTAACCAACCTCCCTGACCCATTGTTGCTGACCCCTCAGAGCAGCCATTCTGTGTCCCTCCATCACCGGGAAAACCTGGCATTGGAAAAGCGCTATGTTCTCACGGTCTATGGGCGTTCCACAGGCTCCCGTGGCGCCAATATGGAGCGCCCAAAACTGACGTATCGATTCAAGACCGAGGTGGATTTGCCCGGTGGGTCGGTGAATCTGTACGAAGAAGGGCCTGATGGTGTTGCGGTCATCAGCGGCCATGGCTGGCTTCCGAAAACTACAGCGGGCGATATGGCCCGGTTGAATATGGGAGAGGCCCTTGCGGTAAGGGTTGACCGCTCTCGGGTGGATACTCAGCAGAAGCCGGACAATGAACTTCTGGTTCAGTGGCAGGCAACGGTCCATAACGACCAGAAAGAGCCCGTGACTCTGTTGCTGGCCGACCGTGACCGGAACCTTCTGAAGATTTCCAATCTGGTCAATGCCGAGAAGGAAGCCCCCGGGGTCATCAGGGTGACGGTCCCTGCGGGGAGCCACAGGAAGATTGGGTACAGCGCGGTGTACAGCCGTTGATAGAGTTGTTGTATCTGACAATAATGGTTTTCCAGGGTAACGGATCATGTACTCTTCAATTGTCGTATTAACCGGGGCTGGGGTCTCTGCGGAATCAGGCATCAGAACCTTCAGGGCTTCTGACGGACTCTGGGAAAACCATCCCGTGGAAGCAGTGGCGACGCCGGAAGGTTATGCCCGGAACCCCTCCCTGGTTCAGAATTTCTATAACGCCCGTCGTCGGCAGCTGGCAGAGGTGAAGCCCAACCGGGCCCATCGTGTTTTGTCGGAATTTGAACAGGATTTTACCGGTGACTTCCTGCTGATTACCCAGAACGTGGATGACCTCCATGAGCGTTCCGGGAGCCGGAACCTGATTCATATGCACGGGGAGCTGCTGAAGGTGCGCTGTCAGGACAGTGGCAGGATATTTCCCTGGAATCAGGACGTTACCGTTGAAACTGAATGTTCCTGTTGCGGTATTTCCGGGAACTTCCGGCCTCATATCGTCTGGTTTGGTGAAATGCCTCTGGCCATGGATGTGATCTACGATGCCCTGGCCCGGTGTGATCTGTTTGTAGCCATTGGAACTTCCGGCAATGTCTATCCCGCGGCGGGTTTTTCAGAGGAGGCACGCTCCTCTGGGGCTCGAACCGTGGAGTTGAATCTGGAACCGGGGGCCAATGCTTCCCTCTATGACGAACAGCATTACGGGCCGGCTACTGAGGTGGTTGAGCGTTTCTTTTCATCTCTGGTTGAATACACCGGCTGACAAACGCTTTCTGAAATTCCCCCAGCTGTTTTTTGTTCATCCGCAGAGGACGCTGGGACGATACATTGCCGGTCAGTTTGTTGAAGCACCCCTGACGATAAGCGTAATCATTAGCAGACAGAAGCTGGTTGATTTCCACATAGCGGAGGCTGGCAGGCTGGCCGATGGTCAGATGTTCGGTTATTTCACCAATACAGCAGACTGCGCAGCTGGCAGTGCCTTCAGTGGGTTTGCTGTCGGCCTTGTTAAGGCTTAACAGGTCTGCAGTGGTTATTTTTCGGTGTATTTCAATCTGGTCAGGGGCCAGAATCGACAGGCTTTTTACAGCGCCAAAGCACCGGTCTCCCCCCAGAATTTCATAGGTTCGGGTGAGCAGGTGTCTGTTTTTGCCCGATGATGGCGTTTGCAGGCCTTTGACCACCAGTCCACTGCTCTGGGTCATGGAGCCACCATAACTGGTGGTTATGCTCACCAGAAGCTGCTGATTTGCCAGTTCACCCACAATGGCATAACGGACAAAAGCGGGAATGCTGTTGTTGTTATCCTGCAATGGGCGGCGAAACTCGGCACTGAAGGAGTTGAGCTTTTTAAACGGGTACGATTGATATTTTTTCTGGCATTCCTTCAAGTCGATACTGACCGGGTCTGAGGCGTTTGAAGGTTCTTCCAGGCTGCCCAGCAGACGCTCCATACAGACGGGGTGAATCAACTCATAAGCATGGATGGCAGGGGAGAGCGCCAGCATTGGCAGCCAGAGTACCTGAAAAATAAGGCGGTATTTTTTCATAGTTCCAGGGTCTGTCAGGTCTTTGAATGTCATTCACTAAAAATGTCATTGTCTATATTAGTCCGCTCAGAGAAAAACTGAACAAGACTTCCGGATGGCAAACTCCATAGAAACCTATGGTATTGATGCGGTTCCCAGGCAGGAAAGAATGGATGGCTTTGCTGCCCCTTTCCTGACCATGGTGAACTTCTATGTCAATCCGGCCACGGTTCTGACAGCCGCCATGGGAGTGGCTTCCGGCCTCTCTGTTCTGACGGTCCTTATGGTGCAGCTCCTGGGAGTGCTACTGGCCATGGTGGTGTTTCTGGTCATGGCGCGAATCGGGGTGGATTACGGGCTAACCGGGCAGATGGCCTGTCGAGCTGCTTTTGGAGTGCAGGGAGGTCGGTTTGTGACATCGCCTCTGCGGGTTCTCTGTTCCGTTTACTGGTTTGCCTTTCAGACCCAGGCGGGCAGTCTGGCGATTTCCGCTGTTCTCCAGCAATGCTTTGGCATTGAGTGGTCTTTGTGGCGTATAGCCCTGGTTCTGGCGGGCTTACAGGTTCTGGTTTCTCTGGTTGGGTATCGTTCATTGCAGTGGTTGTTCCGCTGGGCCTTTCTTTTGAAAATGGTCAGCCTGGTTGCCCTGGGCTGGCTGCTGGGGGCTTCCATGGATGAGCCGTTGTCTGGGTGGGCGCGACTGCCGGTGATTCAGAAAGAGTGGTTGCAGGTGATGCTGTGGTTTAACGCGGTTTTTGGAGGAATGTTGACCCTGGTGACCGATGCCGCTGATTTCACCCGGTATATCGGTGGTCGCCGGGCGCTCTGGGGAGGAGCCCTTTGCGGGAGTGTACTGGGGTTGCTCAGTGCTGCGGCATTGGGGGCATTTGCCATGGCAGTGACCGGTGGTTCCGTTGACCGGTTGTTCCTGGATCTGTTGAATCGATTGCCGGGGAATCTGACCGCCACTCTGCTGCTGGTGCTTATGGTACTGGATAACTGGACCATCAATGTGATCAATCTGTACAGCGGGGGCATCTCCCTTTGTCATACCCTGGAATCATTCAGCCGGTTCAGGTGCACATTATTGGTCAGTATTCTCGGTATAGCCCTGTCCTGTTTTCCGGGAGTCATTGATCGTTATCTTGAGGCCGCGGAAATGGCGGGCATTGTATTTGCGGCCATTGTCGGAATTCTTCTGGTGGACTATACCGGTCGAGGCTGGCGTATACGGGTGCCGGGGCTTTATGCCGGAGCCTCTCTGCAGGGGGAGCGAAACCCTTACTGGTACCGTTATGGCTGGAACCTTTCCGCCTGGTGGGTGGTGTTGGTAGCGGCCCTTATGGGGCTGGCCATGCCAGAGTCATGGCCTGTGCCGGTTCTGGTGCTTCTGGTTTCCGGCGGGCTTTATCGGGTATGCCGCTGTTAAAGCGCTAAACTGCGCCAAGTCGGAATCAACATGATTATCGAACTGGGTTTTAGCGTGGTTTAGTCTTTGATCTTGAGGGTATATTTTAATTGACATGCCAAAACTGCTTTACTAGCATTGATTCCAAGCACCCGTGGCGACGCATAGTTTAACCTTTAGTGACTATGCCAGACCCTCGGGTTTTTTTATGTCTAAAAATCAATGGGTCGTCAATGGATATCAAGACTGCAGTGCTTGTCGATGGTTCATTCTTTATAAAAAGGATTGATACATACAAGAGAAGGTACTTTAAATCTGCACCTGACCTCACTGCAAAGCAGATAGTTGAGATACTGAGTAAATCGGTTATCAAGCACCTTGTTTATGGGGCAGGGGGAAACACAAAGGGCTCTAAGAGGCAGTCAAAAAATGCTTATGAAAATATCAAGCCAGACACCCCCCACCATCTCTATCGAATTTATTATTATGATGCCCCTCCCCTGGATATGAAAATTCACTATCCGCTATGTGAAGCGGGAGAAACAAACCCACGGGTAAAAAACTATAAAAATGAGCCTTCCAGCCTATTGAGAGGTGAAATTCTCGAACAATTGAAACAGCAGAGGAAGCTGGCGCTGAGACTGGGCAGTACAAAACATGACAAGTCCAATGGGTGGCGATTAACTTCGTTTGCCACTAAAGCCCTTATTAAGGGGGAGAAACAATTTTCTGAGATGACCAACAGAGACTTTAACTTTGAAGTCAGGCAGAAAGGAGTTGATATCAAACTTGGGATTGATATTGCTTCACTCTCCTATGAAAAACTGGTCGATAAAATCATTCTGATAGCTGGGGATAGTGACTTTGTTCCGGCTGCTAAAATGGCAAGAAAACATGGGATTGATTTTATTCTTGACCCTCTAAGAAACAATATTGACATGAGCCTGAATGAACATATTGATGGCTTAGTATCTCATGATTTGGTCTCGATCATTAAAGACGTGACAAAATTACAACCTGATGAAAAGCCCAAATGGTGGGATTCAGGAAGCACAAAGAAAACGGGTGGTAAAAGCCTGAATTCTAGAAAAACACATCAAGCATAACAACACCCTGCGTCGACCAGTTTACCGCCCCTGCTACGGGGCGTTCGCCATTATCCATTAGATACTACTCGAGATGGTCCGCAGTTTTGACCCAGGTGGGTACCTCTGCCCAAGACATCGCCATCAATGTGGATCAAAAAGCGGGCAATGGTGCCCCGCGGTTGTTTCGCACAACTGCGAAATTTTCAAACCAGTTGGGGGTTAGCTGACCAGATAACCCATGGCCTGCTCCAGCCCGTTGATTGTCAAGGGGTACATCTGTTCCTCCATCTGTTCCTGGATCATCCGGGTTGACTGAGTGTATTGCCAGGCATGGTGCGGGGTCGGGTTCAGCCAGACCACCTTAGTGAAGTGCTGCTTCAGACGTGACATCCAGGTGCTCCCGGGCTCTTCATTAAAATGTTCGACACTTCCCCCGGGGGAGCTGATCTCGAAGGGAGACATGGCGGCATCACCCACGAAAATCACCCGGTAATCACTGCCATAACGGTGAATGATGTCCCAGACGGGGGTGGACTCCTGATGTCGGCGTCGGTTGTCTTGCCAGACGTTTTCATAGAGATAGTTATGAAAATAGAAAAAGGCCAGGTGCCGGAATTCGGTTTTACAGCAGGCAAACAGTTCTTCGCATCGCAGAACGTGATCGTCCATGGAGCCGCCAATATCCATGAATAAAAGCACTTTGACGGCATTGTGGCGTTCAGGGACCATTTTTATATCCAGGATTCCCCGGCTGGCGGTGGAGCGAATGGTGTTATCCAGGTCCAGCTCTTCGGTGGCTCCCTCCCGGGCGAAACGTCTGAGCCGGCGAAGGGCCATTTTCATGTTCCGGGTGCCCAGTTGCTCATTGTCGTCCAGGTTTTTGAATTCCCGTTTATCCCAGACTTTGGCGGCATGGCGATGCCTTGAGGTCTCCTGGCCAATACGGACTCCGGACGGGTTGTAGCCATAGGCGCCAAAAGGGGAGGTGCCACCGGTACCAATCCATTTGCTGCCCCCCTGGTGCCGGCTTTTCTGCTCTTCCATCCGTTTGCGGAAGGTGTCCATCAGTTCCTGGAGGTTTTCCATGGCCTTCACACGGGCTTTATCTTCCTCTGAAAGTTCCCGGGTCAACGCTTTTCGCAGCCATTCTTCGGGAATCAGTCCTTCCAGGGCCTCTTCCATGGAATCGATGCCGTTAAAGAAGACCTGGCAGGCTTTATCGAATTTGTCATAATGCCGCTCATCCTTGACCAGGATGGCCCGGGCCAGTTGATAGAACGCCTCCTGGTCGGCGTACACCAGACGGGCATCCATGGCGGCCAGCAGGTCCAGATACTCCCGGGTGCTGGCAGGTACGCCGAAAGCGCGAACAGTATCAAAAAAACGGGTCAGCATGATCCGCCCTCAGCTCCGACGGTTCATAAAGGCAAGCCGCTCCAGCAGTTGCACGTCCTGCTCATTTTTGACCAGGGCTCCGTGCAGGGGCGGGATGGCATTGCGGGTATTCCGGTTCTGGAGAATGTCCACGGGAATATCATCGGAATTCAGCAGCTTGAGCCAGTCAATTAATTCAGAGGTTGAGGGTTTCTTTCGAAGCCCGGGGATCTCCCGAAGCTCAAAAAAGACCTGGAGCGCTTCATCAACAAGTTTTTTCTGGAGGTCGGGAAAGTGGACCTGAACGATCTTCCGAAGGGTGTCGGCGTCAGGGAAGCGGATATAGTGGAAAAAGCAGCGGCGCAGAAAGGCATCGGGCAGCTCTTTCTCATTGTTGCTGGTAATGATGACAATGGGGCGCTGCCTGGCCCTGACCTGCTGATGGGTCTCGTAAACGTGGAATTCCATTTTATCCAGTTCCTGGAGCAGGTCATTGGGGAACTCAATATCGGCCTTATCGATTTCATCAATGAGAAGCACCACCTGCTCCTGGGCGTCAAACGCTTCCCAGAGCCGACCTTTGACGATGTAGTTGCCAATGTCGTGTACTCGCTCATCCCCCAGCTGGGAGTCTCTTAACCGGGAAACCGCATCGTATTCGTACAATCCCTGCTGAGCCCTGGTGGTGGATTTGATGTGCCACTGCAGCAGGGGTTTTCCCAGGGATCGGGCCACCTGCTCGGCCAGCATGGTTTTTCCGGTACCGGGTTCACCTTTGATCAGCAGGGGGCGCTCCAGTGCGATGGCGGCATTCACGGCCATTTTAAGGTCATCGGTGGCGATGTACTGGTCAGTACTGTCAAATTGCATAAGCATGAATCATTGAATCTTATTGTTATCGGAGGTATGGCGTTCTTTTTATCAGTAGACGGTTCCGCAGACAAGCCCTGAGGGGGCCTGGACAGCTATATGTCATTTTTAAAGATAAATATAATTTTAAATTACTTTACCGAATATCAGTCTGATATATAGTCCGTATTATGAGCAATAAAGTCGAGGCGACGATCTTGGATATGTCACATACGTCACAGGTTTTTCAGGATAACTCTCAATCCATAGGGAATACCCCGCTGATCAAGCTGAACCGGCTGGCAAATGGCCGTCATGTCTATGTGAAAATGGAGTCACGGAACCCGGCCAACAGCGTCAAGTGTCGTATCGGTGCCAGTATGGTCTGGGATGCGGAGCGTTCAGGAAAACTGAAGTCTGGCATGGAGTTGATTGAGCCCACCAGTGGCAATACCGGTATTGCCCTGGCCTTTGTGGCGGCTTCTCGGGGTATTCCCCTGACTCTGACCATGCCAGCTTCCATGAGCCTGGAACGACGCAAGGTGATGAAAGCTCTGGGAGCCAGCCTGATATTGACTGAACCCGCCAAAGGCATGCCCGGCGCCATCGCCAGGGCAAAGGAACTGGCAGAAGAAAATCCCGATAAATATGTGCTGCTGCAGCAATTCGAAAATCCTGCCAACCCCCGTATTCATGAAGAAACCACTGGGCCGGAAATCTGGAATGCCCTGGAAGGGGCGGTGGATGTGTTTGTGGCGGGGGTTGGAACCGGCGGCACTATCTCCGGTGTTTCCCGGTACATCAAAGAGATCCAGGGTCGGAAAATCCGTTCTGTTGCGGTTGAGCCCAGTGCCTCGCCCGTGATCAGCCAGACCCTGGCCGGACAAGAGGTGAAACCCGCCCCCCACAAAATTCAGGGCATTGGTGCCGGTTTTATTCCGGTTAACCTGGATATGAGCCTGGTGGACCAGGTGGAGCAGGTGAGTAATGAAGAGGCCATGGAAATGGCTCATCGTCTGATGAAGGAAGAGGGTATTCTGGCGGGTATTTCCGGTGGTGCAGCCGTGGCTGCAGCGCTCAGGGTGGCTGCCCAGCCCGGTAATCAAGATAAGAACATTGTTACGATTCTTCCGGATTCCGGCGAGCGCTATCTGTCAACGGCACTGTTTGAAGGTGTGTTTTCCGAGCAGGAAACGGTGCAATAACATAAGCAGGGGGCAGCGGTTGGAAGTCGCTGCCCCAGTTGAGTAAATTGAAATATACCTGATGCTCATAATGCCCTGATGAATTCCCAAGCCTTCCTTGTTATTGCATTCATTATTTTCTTATGGTCATGAAAGCCAGTTTGGTCAATAGCTTTGTGAATGGAAGCTTATATTAAATAATTCTTTCCTGTTAATTGGCTTGATCCTTATTGTTTTTTATCAATAGTTGGCTCTTTTTTCCCTGTTGGGAAAAATGCTTTCAAAAGCCAGAGGGCTGCCGATAACGCTATGGACAAGAATTCAGTGATATGAGAGTCTGTCATAGTATGTGCCTGTTGTCTGTATTGGCACATTCACGTTTCATGCGCAGGGAGTCGCGCTAAACCAGAAAAACAGTCAGAGCTTTCCATGCAAAAAAGGACTTTGTACATAGGCAATCTTGCCTATACCGCTGTTGAAGAAGATCTTGAACAGGCGTTTGAGGCCTTTGGTGAAATCGAGGATATAAAACTGATGAGGGACCGGGAAACCGGACGCTCAAGAGGTTTTGCCTTTATTACCTTTGAAAAAGAATCCGAGTCGGAAGCGGCCAAGGTGATGGACGGAAAAGAAGTGGCCGGACGGCCGATCCGGGTCAACGAGGCTCGGGAAAAGCAGTCGGATTCCCGGCCCCGACAAAAGCGTAACTATTGAATCGTCGGTAGTGACGCTTTTGTCCGCAAACCGGTTTCTGTTATCCGATTGAACCCGTCCTGAATTCCCACTACCGCCATCCAACGGCAGTGAGTATCAGGCAGGGGCTTGCTTCGCTTATCTGGCTCTCATGTTACAGGGCGGGAGCCGGGCTGCGTCCTGCTTCACTGTTTTCCAGTGCTTCTCCCCGGGCCACCAGGCGGGCAATGACCCTGGACAGCGCCAGTGTGATGACGGCCATCACCACGGCCAGTATGGCCAGGTTAAAGAAATAGCCGGTGTAGACGCCTTCAATAATTTCAGTGGTCAGTACCTGATCTTTCGGCAGGGCTATCCGGGTGGAGATCACGGCTGCCAGAATACCACTCAGGGACAGGGCCACTGAACGAAGTCCCATGGCAAAGGCAGAAAGGTGTTTGGGCACCATTTCAAAAATAAAGCCGGCTCCCAGGGCGCCTACAATCAACTCGGCAATGGCCTGGAAGAAGTGGACAGAGATAATCCATTCTGCAGCTATCTTGCCATTTTCCCCCACATGCAAGGTAGACATTCCGAGAAGGGCAAAAGCAATGGCTGAAAACACAAAGGCAATGGCAAACTTGGTCGGGATGGAGGGGGAAATCCCCCGCTTTTCCAGCCAGCTATAGACATAGATCACCGGGCCACCCAACAGGAAACACCAGAGGGGGTTAAAGGCGGAATTGGATTCCGGCTTGAAGGGAATGACTCCAAAGATATGGTCATTCATCAGGTTGATGGCATAGATGTTCATGGAAGTATTCATCTGGCCATAGTAAAAGTAAAAAGTAATCAGAATAAAGATGGCAATCAGCACTCCGCACATCTTGAATTTATAAGCAGCGCTGGCCCGGGTGATTTCAAAGATGAAATAACCGATGGCCAGAGCTCCCAGGCTGTATAACAGATATTTGCCTTCATCCAGATTGGCAAAGACCCAGTAAACCAAAGCCAGCATCATGATCGATCCGACAAGAAACAGGCTCCAGACGGTGATGCTCACAGGCCGCTGGTCAATTGAGTTACCGACAATGGCCAATTGTTTTCTGAAAATAAAGAAAAGCACCATATTAATGGCCATTAATGTTCCGGAAATAAAGAAATTCCCCTGGTAACCCGCATAGACAACAATAAAGGGGAAGAGGTAGCGGGCGGAAAAAGAACCCAGGTTATTGATGGAGTAATTAATGGTTAATGCCTGTTGAAACACGCCGCGCTGGTCATCAGGAAAAGACTGTCCCAGCAATACGGTGGGGCTGGTGGCCGAAAGTCCCCTGGCATAGCCAATCAGGGCTATGGAAAAAATACTGACGGGAATATTAAGGGTGGATGCCCCGATACCCAGCAGGAAAAAGCCAAGGGTATAAACGGAGTAGCCGATATAAACCGCCCGGAAGGAGCCAATATAGCGGTCAGCAACAAAGCCTCCCACCGCCGAAAATACCGGACCTACGGCGCCAAAGGCGCCCAGCATCATAATCGTATCCGCTTCACTGTAATTAAGCTCAATAAGAAAATATTTGGTGAGAAGAACATACGTTCCATAATAAGCGGCTCCCCAAAGTAACTGACGAAAGATAAGTACCCTGGCAGTCAGAGGGAAACGAGGGCTTGAGGCCTGCACGGCAAAACTCCTTGGCGATTCTGATCGATTTGGCTGCGGCCCCTGAATAGCTGGCTGTTGAACTGTCGGAGAGATTGGTGTGAAAACAACAATGACGTCTTCTGGCAGAGCGAAATCAGTGGTGATGATCAGCGGGCTTGCTGCAGCGATGTTGACGTTACAACAGGGAGGGTGGGCAAATATTGACTTGCACCAATAGACGACAGTTATTTTTTATTGAACGTGTTTTTTCTGACCTGGGGCAAAAAAAACCAGGCAGTAGCGGCTTATGCTTCAAAAGCCGCTTCCAGTAGCTCCCGGGTGTAGGGTTCTCTGGGCTGGTGGAATATCTGCCCGGTTGACCCCTGTTCGACAATTTCCCCGGAGCGCATGACCAGGATGCGGTGACTCATGGCTTTTACCACGGCCAGGTCGTGGCTGATAAAGACATAGCTCAGGTTGTATTTCTTCTGGAGGGTTCTGAGCAGCTCAATAATTTGTGACTGGACGGTTCTGTCCAGGGCGGAAGTGGGCTCATCGAGAATCATCAGTCTGGGTTTGAGGACCAGTGCCCGGGCGATGGAAATACGCTGTCGCTGTCCGCCGGAGAATTCATGGGGATACCGGTGTCGGGAGTCCGGATCCAGCCCTACGTCCCTGAGCGCTTCGAGTATTTGCTGTTCCCGGTCATGGTTGCTGGCCAGCTTATGAATGTCGAGCCCTTCGCCAATGATTTCCGCTACCGTCATTCTGGGGCTCAGGCTGCCATAAGGGTCCTGGAAGACAATCTGCATTTCCCGGCGGTAAGGTCTGAATTCCTGTTGGTTTAATCCATCTACAGCCTGGCCGTCAAAGTGAACAGACCCTTTACAGGTCTGCAGTTTCAGCAGGGCCAGGCCCAGAGTGGTTTTGCCGGAACCGGATTCACCCACAATCCCGAGGGTTTCCCCCTGGCGGATGGTCAGGGAAAGGTCGGTGACGGCCTTGATATGGCCCACGGTTTTTTTAAAAAAACCTTTTTTGATCGGAAACCAGACCCGGATGTCCTTACCCTCCAGAAGACAGGGAGCCTGATCAGGCAGTGACTGAGGCTCTCCGCCAGGTTCGGCATTTAAAAGGTCGATGGTGTAAGGGTGCTGAGGGTTGGCAAATACGGTTTCGGTGACCCCCTGCTCAACCAGGGTTCCGTCTTTCATGACGCAGATCCGGTCAGAGACATGGCGGATCAGGTTAAGGTCATGGCTGATAAAGAGAATGGCCATGCCCAGTTTCTGTTGAAGTTCCCCCAGCAGCCCAAGAATCTGTCTCTGAACCGTCACATCCAGTGCGGTGGTGGGCTCATCGGCGATCAGAAGATCCGGCTCACAGGCCAGGGCCATGGCGATCATGGCCCGCTGCCGCTGCCCCCCTGACAGTTCATGGGGGTAGGACTTGAGCCGGTTTCGGGCATCCCGGATACCCACCAGTTCCAGCAGCTCAAGGGCGCGCGCTGAAGCGGCGGAATTCTGCATGCCCCTATGAATCCCCAGCACTTCACAGATTTGCTTTTCGATGGTGTGCAATGGGTTGAGGGCGGTCATGGGTTCCTGAAACACCATGCTGACTTTGTGACCACGAATAGTGCGCATCCGGTCTTTGGAGAACCCCAGAAGTTCTTGATCTTCCAGCTGGATGCTCCCGGTGCACCGGGCATTTTCAGGCAGCAGCTGGAGTATGCTCAGGGCGGTGATGGATTTTCCGGAGCCGGATTCCCCCACCAGTCCCAGGGTTTCCCCCCGGTTCAGGGAAAAGCTGACATCGCGCACGGCCTCTTGCTGCTCCTCGCCCTGCTGAAAGCAGATGTTCAGATGGCGGATGTCCAGCAGTTTTTCCGAAAAGGTTTCCGACGACTTTTCCAAAAAGGATCTGTCCATGAATAGGGCTCTCTAACTGGAATAGTATTTTCTGGGGTCGAAGGCATCCCGGCAGGCTTCGCCGATAAACACCAGCAGGGTCAGCATAATGGACATCACCATAAATGCAGTGATTCCAAGCCAGGGTGCCTGCAGGTTGTTTTTACCCTGGGCGATGAGTTCTCCCAGTGAAGGGGAACCCGCCGGTAACCCAAAGCCCAGAAAATCAAGGGAGGTCAGGGTGGTGATGGCTCCGGTGAGAATAAATGGCATAAAGGTAATAGTGGCCACCATGGCATTGGGGAGTATATGGACAAACATTAACCGGCCATTGCCCATGCCCAGCGCTCTGGCGGCCCGGACGTATTCGAGATTCCGACCCCGGAGAAATTCAGCCCTAACCACATCCACCAGGGTCATCCACTGAAATAGCAGCATGATGCCCAGCAGCCACCAGAAGCCCGGTTCCACAAAACTGGAGAGGATGATCAGCAGGTAGAGACTGGGCATACCGGACCAGATTTCAATAAACCGTTGCCCGAACAGATCGATTCTGCCACCGTAAAAACCCTGTAATGCCCCGACTGCCACACCGATCAGGGTGCTGAAAAAGGTCAGGGCCAGTCCGAACAGCACCGAAATCCGGAACCCATAGATGACCCGTGCCAGCACATCCCGGCCCTGGTCATCGGTGCCCAGAAGGTTCTCAGTGGTGGGGGCCGCCGGGGCTATCCGGGCATAATTGATGGTGTCATAGCTGTAACGGATAGGAGGCCAGAGCATCCATCCTCTGGCATTAATCAGATCCTTTGCAAAGTCCTGACGGTAATCCATCTCCAGTTCAAAATCCCCGCCGAAGGTGGTTTCCGGGTAGGTCACCAGGGCTGGAAAATACAGGCCGCCGTCGTAGTAAACCAGCAGGGGTTTGTCATTGGCCACCACTTCCGCCAGCAGGGTAATGGTAAACAGGATGGAAAAGATCCATAACGACACATACCCGCGCCGGTTGCTCTTAAAGTTTTGCCAGCGGCGCTGGTTCAGAGGGTTCAGCTTAAGGGTGATCATTCAGCGTCAGTCCCTGGCCTCAAAATCAATACGGGGGTCCACCGCTACGTAGGTCAGGTCACCAATCAGCTTGATGCCCATGCCCAGCAGCGTAAAAATATAAAGGGAGCCAAACACCACCGGATAGTCCCGGTTGATGGCAGCTTCGTATCCTAGCAGCCCCAGCCCATCGAGAGAGAATATGATCTCAATCAGCAGGGAGCTGGTAAACAGAATGCCGATCAGGGCCGCCGGGAAGCCGGATATAACCAGCAGCATGGCGTTGCGGAAAACATGTCCGTACAGCACCCCCTTATCATCCAGCCCCTTGGCCCTGGCGGTCTGGACATATTGCTTGTGAATTTCATCCAGAAACGAATTCTTGGTCAGCATGGTGAGGGTGGCAAAGCCGCTGATCACCATGCAGATAATGGGCAGCACCATGTGCCAGGCATAATCCATCAATTTGCCCAGGGTGGAAAGCTCATCAAAGTTATCGGATACCAGGCCCCGCAGAGGGAAAATATTCCAATAGCTGCCCCCGGCAAACAAGACAATCAGCAGGATCGCCAGCAGGAAGCTGGGAATGGCATAACCGGTGGTGATGATGGCGCTGGACCAGATATCCAGGCGGCTGCCATGGGCGATGGCTTTGCGGATGCCCAGGGGAATGGAGATCAGGTAAATCAGCAGGGTACTCCACAACCCCAGGGAGATGGAGACGGGCAGTTTTTCCTTGATCAGGTCCACCACTTTGGCATCCCGGAAAAAGGAGTCCCCGAAATCGAAGGTCAGATAATTGCCGATCATCTGAAAGAAGCGTTCATGGGCTGGCTTATCGAAGCCGTACAGCTTTTCGATGTCTTTGATCAGCTCCGGGTCCAGGCCCCGGCGTCCCCGGTATTCACCGGTTTCGTCCAGGCTCATCTGCTGCACCTCGGCATTGCTGGAGCCCCCGATCCGGCTGATGGCGTTGACTTCAAACCCCTCCAGCTTGGCAATCATCTGTTCCACGGGGCCGCCGGGTGCAGCCTGGATAATCAGAAAGTTGACCAGCATGATGCCAAACAGGGTCGGAATCATCAGCGCCAGTCGGCGCAGGATATAGCTGGTCATGAACGCTTCCTGTGTTTCATTGTGTTTCCCCCGGGTGGATGAAATGAAGGGTGAATCAAGGCTGCTTTTTCCGCCGTATCCACCAGAACAGTGCTACCAGGAACAGAGCCAGGGCTGGATAAACCCATGGGTTGACGGCTTTCTGGTTATCCGATGATTCATCCGTATCAGACGCTATCGCTTTAGCCGGTTTATCTTCAATCCACCAGCTGTACAGGTCTGAACCGTAGAGCGCTTCTGTTTGAGGCTTGACCAGTTTGCTGGAGTGGACAATGCGCTCATAGGGATAGTACCACTGGGGAATCAGGTACTCTCCCCAGAGCAGTACCCGGTCTAGGGCTTTGACGGCCGTGATCAGTTCTTCGCGGCTTCCGGCATCAACCACATTGTCGATCATTGCGTCCACCACGGGGTTTTTTATTCCCATGTAATTGCGGCTCCCGTGAGTGTCCGCCGCCTGGCTGCCCCAGAATCCCCGCTGCTCATTGCCGGGAGAGGCGGACTGGCCATATCCCACCACAATCATGTCGTAATCAAAACTGCGGATCCGGTTGATGTACTGGGACATGTCAACGGTGCGGATATCCAGGTCAATGCCCAGTTGTTCCAGGTTTTTCTTGAAGGGCAGAGCGACCCGCTCCAGAGAGGGTTGAGTCAGTAATAACTCGATCTTGAAAGGTTGACCTTTCTGGTCGACCAGCTTTCCCTGGTCCATTGACCAGCCCGCTTTCTTAAGTAAAGGAAGAGCCTGGCGAATCTGGGAGCGGAAACTGCCCGAACCGTCCGTTTCTGGAATGGAATAAGGCTCTTTAAAAAGCTGGGGGGGCAGCTGTTCACGCCAGGGTTCAAGCAGCTTCAGTTCATCCCCCTGGGGAGTGCCGGAGGCCTCCATTTCGGAATTGCCAAAATAGCTTTTGGATCGAATGTAGCTGCTGTAAAACAGGTTCCGGTTCAACCACTCAAAGTCCATGGCATAAGAAAGGGCTTTTCGGGTGTTGATGTCCTGAAAAACAGGTCGGCGAAGATTAAAGGCAAACCCCTGAATAGGTGCCGGGTTTCGGGTGGGAATGGTGTCAAGAATGAGCCGGCCGTCTTTCACAGCGGGGACATCATAGGCCGTAGCCCAGTTTTTTGCGATGTACTCCATCCGGAAATCATACTCTCCCGCTTTCAATGCCTGCAGGGCAATATTGGCATCCCGGTAATAGTCATATCGAATGGAGTCAAAGTTATTGCGCCCGACATTGACCGGAAGATCTTTTGCCCAGTAATTCGTTACCCGGCTATAGGTAATGCTTTTGCCATTATCGACACTTTCAATCTGGTACGGGCCACTTCCAAGGGGAGGGGCCAGGCTGGAAGAAGAAAAGTCATTTTCCGGTTTTTCCCAGAAGTGTTTTGGCAGCACGGGAAGTTCCGCAAGAATGAAGGGCAGCTCCGGGTTGCCGGTGTGCTTGAAATTGAACCGGACTTTTTTCGGGGAGAGAACCTCTACGGTCTCTACATCGGAGTAGTAACTCCGGTAAAAAGGGTGGCCTTTTTCGGTCAGTAATTGGAAGGTGTATTTCACATCGTCTGCGGTGATGGGAATACCGTCATGGAATCGGGCCTGGTCGTTAAGGATGAAGGTGATGTTGCTGTTGTCTTGTGCTCTTTGTGCCGCCTTTGCTACCAAGGGGTACATGGAAAAGGGCTCGTCATGGCTTTTTGTCATCAGTGTGTCGTACAAAAGTCCAATGCCGGCAACAGGGGTTCCTTTATTGGTATAGGGGTTCAGAGTATCAAAGGTTCCGTTGCCCGCCATTCTTAGCAAGCCTCCCTTTGGTGCATCCGGATTGACGTAATTAAAATGCCTGAAGGGCTTTCCAGGGGTTCCATATTTAGCTGTTCCATGCAGGGTCATGCTGGTCAAGAGGGCACTTTCCATTCTGCTTTCCCCGGAATCAGGCGGGGTACTGGCCCTGGCGAGGCTGCTCAGGGACAGGCTGAGAGCAAGGGTAAGCAGGGAGGTTTTCAGGGTGCCGTGGGCTGATCGCATCATAGGGGGCCGCTAGTACAAGACAGTCTTGTCTGAATCCTGGTTATAGACAATAGCTCTAATATAGACGCAA
This sequence comes from Endozoicomonas sp. Z74, assembly GCF_057680865.1. NCBI lineage: Bacteria > Pseudomonadati > Pseudomonadota > Gammaproteobacteria > Oceanospirillales > Endozoicomonadaceae > Endozoicomonas > Endozoicomonas sp. Z74. The sequence goes on along the minus strand of NZ_JBLYZI010000016.1, from coordinate 13,637 downwards.
CGGGTACCTGCTGTTAAGTACTAACCGCAACTCGGCCGCCAGCGGTCGTCGTATCTTTTCATCTTGTTTACATAGCAGAGTTATCAACTGGGTAAACCTTACTTACTTGTCCTTTGTCGTTCATGTCAACTGTCGGCGTTTTTGTTTTTTCACAGAGACAAAGATGGATAGTCGTAAAGTTACGGATGACCTTTGTAGGACAAGAGTGGTAGTTTTGCATTCGGAAAAAATGAACGGCCGTTCGTCCAAATTCACTAAACTCAACTCTATTGGCTGCTTGAAGTTTCATGATCTCTTTATCCAGGAAAATAGTACTGACCCTGTGTTCGCTTCTTTTTTCGGCTGCAGTGGCAGCCGGGTCAAGCCCGATGAAAAGTGTTTCCGTCTCCGGGCATTCGGCACCGCACCAGCCTGTGCTAATTCAGGGCCCGATGCCTATTGAGGCGGAATATTTTGCTGGGAAACTCTCCAACGTCCGGGTAGAAAGTACCGGTAATTTTACCTTTTACATTGGCACGCTTGATGGTTATCCGGTGATTGTTTCCAAAACGGGCAAGGGCTTGGAAAACACTGCTGCCGCCACCGCCATTGCTATTGAGCGATATAAGCCCAGGGCGATCATCAATCAGGGCACATCAGGTGGTCACGACCCATCCCTGAATGTTGGGGATATTGTTCTGGGTAAACGTACAGTCAACCATGGCAACCTTAAAACCCCCGTCAGGAAGAAAGGGCAAGGCAGTGATCCCATGAGCTGGATCCCCATGGATATTATGGCTTCAGAAGGCAGCGCCGGTGAAAATGCCGATGCTGAAAAAATTCGTTATTACGAAGGGAGCCCTGAATTGCTGAAAGCGGCGAATGAGGTCAAGGGTCAGTACCAGCGAGGCAAAGTGGTGGAGGGCACCATTGCCTCTGCCAATTTCTGGAACAGTGAAGTGGACCGGATAAACTGGTTGAACCGTAACCTTGGTTCCAGTGTTGAAGAGATGGAGGGAGCATCCGCTGCAATGATGGCTGAAGCCTATAAGATTCCCATGCTGGGCATCCGGGTTCTATCCAACAATATCACCAATGGCGGCCAGTACGATCCAACCACTGCAGAGGACTGCCAGGCGTTTGTGATCAAGGTGGTTCGTCAATATATTGCAAATATCGGCTAAGTCCTTCCCACTCCTGTCATTGATAAAAACGCCCTGAGAAGAAGTCATTGCTGACTTCTTCTCCGTTTTTTTTGGCTTTCACTGTCCCACCACCAGGTGCTCAGTCCGTTTTCATAGAGCGGGGCGATGTCCGGATGTTTCAGGCCTGGCCGGTAGATCATTGGCCAGTAGGGCAGGTACCACTGGGGGATGACCGCATAGTGCTAGAGAACGACCCGGTCAATGGCCCGGGTGATTTGGGTCAGTTCTGAACGGGTGGAAGCATGGATGGCTTTTTCAATAAGCTTGTCCAGGGCTGGGAGCTTGATGCCACTGATGTTCTGTCCGGCCTCACTGTCGGCACTGGCGCTGCCCCAGAAGTTTTTCAACTCCGTGCCCGGTGTAATGCTGGGATAAAAGCCATGGATGACCATATCGAAGTCAAACTTTCTGAGGCGGTTAATGTACTGGGAAGTGTCGATCGTGCTGACGTTCACTTTGATGCCCAGCTCTGCCAGGTTACGGGCAAAAGGCACCACAAAGCGTTCGAATTCCGGTTGTGACAGCAGAATTTCAAAGCTCATTGGGCTTCCTGTAGCGCCATGAACCAGACGGTTGCCTTTCAGTTGCCAGCCGGCCTCAAGCAGGAGCTGGTGAGCCGCCACTTTGTTGTTTCTCCAGTTGCCGCTACCATCGGTTTGTGTGGGTTTCCAGGTTTCTCTGAAGAGCTCTGGTGGCAGTTCATCTCTCCAGGGTTTGAGCAGGGCCTGTTCCCGGGCTGAGGGAGGTGCGGTGGCGGCCAGCTCCGAATTGGAAAACAGGCTGTAGGCCTGATGATACATGCCATAAAACAGCTGACGGTTAAACCACTGGAAGTCCAGGCCCAGAGAGATGGCCTGGCGGACCTTTCGACTTTGAAAAACCGGTTTTCTGAGGTTAAAGACAAACGCCCGCATTCCCAGGGTTTTGTTGGGGATTTTTTCCTGAATGAGCGAAGCCTGTCCGGGCGACAAGTGCTGATAGCCCTGGGACCAGTTTCTCGGATTGGCATCCATGCGCAGGTCAAAAGCACCCTTTTTAAAGGCCTCCATGGCCACACTGTCATCCCGGAAATAATCAATGCGCACTTCATCAAAGTTATGTCGCCCTTTATTGACGGGCAGCTCGGCAGCCCAGTAGTCCCTGACCCGCTGATAAGTCACATGATGACCTGCTGAGAAGTCTTTGATCTTGTAAGGGCCGCTGGCCAGGGGAGGCCTGAGGGAGGCACTGGCAAGGTCATTTTCCTCCCGTTGCCAGAAATGGCTCGGCAGTACCCGTAGCTGGGACAGTCGAAGCACAAGGCTCCTGCTTGGCGGCCGGTTGAATTGAAAAACAACCCTTTTCCTGCTGGTAGCTGTAACCGATGTAATGTCTGCGTAGAGATGGCGGTAATGGGGTGGGCCTTTTTTTCTCAGGGTCTCGAAGGTGTATACCACATCGTCTGCCGTTATTGGTGTCCCATCATGAAAGCGGGCTTCAGGATGAATCCGGTAGGCCACCCACTGGAAATTATCCGGGTACTCAATCTTTTCCGCCACAAGGCCATAAACGGTATAGGGTTCATCCCCGGCCTTGACCATCAAGGGGTCATAAAGAAAGTAGCTGTCTTCAGCCCAGTTCCCTTTGGGGGCAAAGGTATTAAAGGTATCAAAGGTGCCTATGGCGCCCTTGCGCAGGGTGCCGCCTTTGGGAGCGTTGGGATTGGCATAATTGAAGTGTGAAAAGCCTTCGGGGTAGGCCGGGGTGTCATGAAAGCTGAGCCCATGGCTGATGGTTCTATTTTCCGCGTTCAGGCTGCAGGCCACCAGTACCAGCATGGCTCCCCAGGAGAATATGGCTGCCCGTTTTTGCATAATTTCTTCCTTATTGACGCTCTGTGCAATTGCACCGGCCATCCCTGACCTTCTGAACAGCGTACTTACCGGCCGGGTTGGTACCACCAGGTACTTAAATCCAGGGCGTAAGGGGCGTGATGCTTCGGGTGGGTGAGTTGTTGTTTATGAATCATCGACCATCTGGGCTGAAACCACAGCGGCAGGCTGAAATGATGCCAGAGCAGTACCCGGTCCATGGCCCTGACCATGGCGATCAGCTCTTCACGGGAACGGGCTTCGGGGATCACTCTGGTCAGATGATCAATAACGGGCAGTCTGGCTCCGGCTACGTTGCGGGTACCGTGCTGGTCCACGGTGGCTGAACCCCATAGGCTGGCCTGCTCCGTCCCGGGGGAGGGGGTATGGGGAAAGGTGTGCAGAACGATGTCGAAATCCTGGCTACGTACCCGCTCGATGTACTGGGCGACATCGACGGTTCTCAGGTGGAGTGTGATGCCCATGGTTTCCAGGGATTTCTGTACCGGGATCAGAATGCGCTCCTGTTCCGGGTTGGAGAGCAGGACCTCCAGTTCCAGGGGTTTGCCCTGGGCATTGACCTGTTTGTTGTTGCGGATGCGCCATCCCGCTTCTTTCAGTAATGTCAGGGCTTTGCTTTTACGTTCACGGCGTGTGAGTCCGGGTTCCCCTCCCGGTGGTTGCCAGGGCTGCTTGAACAGTTCAGGAGGCAGCTCTTTTTTCCAGGGAGCCAGCAGGTCCCTTTCAATCTGGGTGGGGATTCCGGAAGAAGCCAGTTCGGTGCCCGCAAAAAAACTGGCAGCCCTGCTGTACATGCCATGGAACTGGTGCTGATTGATCCAGTCAAAGTCGACCCCGTAACCCAGCGCTTTCCGGACCCGGATATCCTGCAGCAGAGGTTTACGGGTGTTGTAAGTGATGGTCAGGGTCTGGGGGTTATGGTCGGGCAATTGTTCCCGGACCAGCTGGTGGGCTTTCAGGGAATCATCGCTGATCTGGTCGTGCCAGACCCTTGGGTCGGTAACCAGTTTGAAGTCGTACTCCCCCTTCTGGAGCGCCTCAACCATGACATTGCTGTTCCGGTAGTATTCGTATTGCATGCGATCGAAGTTATGGCGTCCCCGGTTAACGGCAAGGCCTTTTCCCCAGTAGTTCTCTACCCTGGCAAAGGTGATGGATCGGCCTGGGTCGATTTTTACCGGCTTATAGGGGCCACTGGTTACCGGGATTTCCAGGCCGGGAGAGGAAAAGTCCCTTGTTTCCCAGTAGTGCTTTGGCAGCACTGGCATCTGACCCAGAATCAGTGGCAGCTCCCGGTTCTGGTTATTGTTGAACAGAAACAGCGCCCGGTGGCGGCTGGTGACATCGACCCGTTCGATATCCCGGTAAAAGTGTTTGTAGAAGGCGGACCCTTTTTCCCTGAGCAGGTCGAAGCTGTATTTAACATCTTCGGCGGTGACCGGGTGGCCATCGTGGAAACGGGCGGCTGGATTAATATGAAACGCCACCCAGTGGTTGTCGGGACCCAGCTCAATTTTCTCGGCAATCAGGCCGTACTTGGTCAGAGGTTCATCCCAGGAGCGGGCCAGCAGAGTGTCGTACATCAGATGGCTGCCTGCGGCGGAGGTTCCCCGGTCAATGTAGGGGGTAAGGCTGTCAAAATGGCCGATCACTCCCTGACGGAGCTCCCCCCCTTTGGGGGCATCGGGGTTGGCATAGCCAAAGTGCCGGAAACCGGCTGGATACTTGGGCTGGCCATACAGGCTGATGGCGTGGCGGAGGGGCGCTCTTTCTTCAGAGGGAGGATGACTCTGGGAGGCGTTTGACAACAAGGGCACCTGAAACAGGCAGAGTAAGCAAATGCCTATAGCGAAAGAAAAAGATTTTGCCCCTCTCTCACCCGTAAATGAGGAAGCAAAATGTTTTTCAAGGTCAACAATACCCGGCAGTTCTCTTATTGTTTGGGGAAGTTTCATTCAGAAAATATCCTCATGTATGACCATAAACCAGCCGTTGCCCAGATAATGAAGCTTTTATTGTATAGCCCTTATCGGCCGGGGTTGCCCGGTTTTTCGACCCACCAGGTACTGAGACGAAGCCCATAGGGAGGATAATGTCCGGTATTGGCCAGCTTCCGCCACCAGGCCAGGCGGTGCGTCTGGCCATGCCAGTTGGGAATGCCATAGTGTTGCCAGAGCAGGACTCTATCCAGGGCCCGGGTAAGGGTTTCCAGTCCCTGGGGGCTGGTGGCGCTGCTGATGCTTTCCACCAGGGCGTCAACCGCCGGGTCCCTGAGGCCCATAAGGCTCCTGCTGTCCTGGGAGCTGGCCTTGCTGGAGTGATAAAAATCCTTCAGCTCCCCGCCGGGCAGATAGTGCAGTGGGTAAACATACTGGGTAAGGTCAAAGTCGTGCTGTTGAAGGCGCCGGTAATACTGGCTCAAATCGAGCCGTTTGAACTCAAGCTCAATACCGATGGATTTGAGGTTTCTGGCAAAGGGGAGAATCACCCGGTCCAGGGTGCCCGAGTAGTGGATGAACTGAAGTTGCATTGGCCGCCCAGTGTCTTTATGAACCAGTTTTTTCTCTTTCAGGTGCCACCCGGCCTTCTGAAGTAAAGAAAGCGCCTGCTGTCTCTGGGGCTGGATATGGCCGTCCCCCAGGGTTTCCGGAAGCTGAAAGGGGGTTGTGAACAGCTCCGGCGGGAGTTGACGGGCAAAAGGCTTTAACCACTCCTTTTCCTGTTCTGAAGGAGGTTGCTGGCTGGCAACCGGATCCCCCGGGAAGTAGCTTCTGGTGCGCTGGTAGGCGTTCTGGAAAATCACCCGACGGGTCCAGTTCCAGTCAAACATCAGGGCAATGGCCTGCCGGACGTTGCGGTTTTGAAGTACCGGGCGTCTCATGTTGTAGACAAAAAAGCGGCGGCCGTAGGGCATTTTGTGACTGATTTCCTGGCGAATCACATCGCCGCTGGAGACAGCATCAAAGTCGTAGCCATCGGCCCAGTTTTTGGCCTGCCCCTCCAGAAAAGCATCGGCTCTTCCTGCCTTGAAGGCCTGGAATGCCATATGCCGATCGCGGTAAAAGTCCAGGGTCACTTTGTCAAAATTGTATTTTCCCCGGTTGATGGGCAGTGCTTTTCCCCAGTAATGATCCACTCTTTCAAATTCCAGCTGATGCCCCTGAGCCACTTTTGTAATCCGGTAGGGGCCGCTGAGCAACGGTGGGTCAAGGCTGGTTTTATTGAAAGGCTTTCCTCGCCAGTAATGTTCTGGCAGCACGGGTAACTCCGACAGATGCAGAGGCAGGGTGAATGAGGCGGTTTTTTTTAAATGAAACACCACATGGTGGGGTGAGGGGGCTTCTACCCTTTCAACCTGATCCATTAAACCGGAAAAGCGACCATGGGGCAGTGCCGCGAGGGTGTTGAAAGAAAAGACGACATCGGCGCTGGTGACCGGGTGGCCATCGTGAAAATAGGCTTCGGGACGCAGTCGGAATTCCAGCAGGGTTCTATCCGAACTCAGGCGGACGGACTTGGCAATCAGGCCGTAAGCTGTGTACAGCTCATCCATGGAGGGGGCATAAATACCGGTTCCCACCATCAGGGGTTCATTGAGCTCACTGACACCATAGAACAGAACGCCGGGAGCCTGGGAAGGTGTGGTTCCCTTCAGGGCATAGGGGTTCAGATTGTTAAAGGTGCCATGGATGGCAAAGCGGACGTGACCCTGTTTTGGGGCATCCGGGTTGACGTAGTTCAGGCTTTGAAAGTCGGCAGGGTATTTTGGGGAGTCGAAAAGACTCAAGGCGTGTTGCCAGGATGCCTCGGGCTCCGCTTTCACTCCGGGAAACCATAGCAGCACCCCGGTGATAACAAGAAAAAGTGGCAGTTTTGTGATCAACAATCAGAGTCTCCACCGGCCGCTATTCCCGGACAGACTCCCAGAATAGCAGCTGGTGGAAGGGATCAGTAGCCCCGGGTTACATTGACAAACAGGGTGACCTTCTGCCCTGGATGGATGTACTTTCCACTCAGGTCGTTGTTCCAGTCCCGGATCTGATTGACTTTGACGTTGAATTTATCGGCAATTTTGGCCAGGGAGTCGCCGGATCTGACCTTGTAGTTGACCTTGCGGACAATGGCGTTTTTGTTCTGACTGCTGGACTTTTTCCAGACCGCCAGTTTCTGGCCAATTTTCAGGGGTTCCCTGGGTGACAGGTTGTTCCAGCGAGCCAGCTCGTTGACACTGACCTGGTATTTTCGGGCAATGGTCCAGAAACTGTCACCGCGCTTTACCCGGTATTCCACTTTGTAGCGGCCACTGATGGAACGGTTCTGCTTGGCCGCCAGACGCTGGCTGGCCGTCAGAGTGTAAGCATCGGCATCTTTGGCCGCCATGGGAATCATCAGTGCCTGGCCAACCCGGATAATCGAGCTGTCCAGTTTGTTGATGTCGGTGATCAGGTCGACACTGGTCCGGTATTTTTTGGCGATTTTATTGAGGCTGTCGCCGGAACGAACCACATAGCGGTTCCATTTCACCCGTTTTTCCGCAGGCAGTGCCGCCAGCTCTTTATTAAATGCTTCCGCCTTGGCAACGGGGACGATCAGCTGGTGAGGGCCTTCCGGGGGGGTTGACCAGCGGTTCAGGCCCGGATTCAGCCGGTAAAGCTGATCCAGGGGAACCCCGGAGAGTTTTGCGGCCTTGGCCATATCCAGCTGGCCGCCGGTTTTCACTTTGGCGAAATGGGGTTTATTGGGAATGGGCTCAAATTCGACGCCGTACTTTTTCGGGTTACGAATGATTTTACCCAGGGCGATCAGCTTTGGCACGTAGGCGGTGGTTTCACTGGGCAGGTCCAATGCCCAGAAACGGGTGGACTTGCCTGCCCGCCGGTTTTTATTAACGGCGTTCTGAACCCGGCCCGGGCCTGAATTGAAGGCGGCCAGAGCCAGTTCCCAGTCATTAAACATGGCGTGGAGACTTTTCATATAATCCAGGGCGGCGCGGGTGGAAGCCACAACATCACGACGCCCGTCGTACCACCAGTTTTGCTGCAGCCCATAGTGGCGCCCGGTGGCCGGCATGAACTGCCATAAGCCTGAAGCGCCGGCATGGGAATAGGCGAAGGGATCAAAGGCGCTTTCTACGATCGGCATCAGGGCCAGTTCAAGGGGCACTTTTCGTGCTTCGGCCTCTTTGACAATGAAGTAGAGATAGGGTTCTGCCCGCTCTGATACCCGGTTGAAGTAGGATTTGTTTCGCTTATACCAGTTGAGTTCCGCCTTGATTCGGGGGTGATCCTGGTCCAGATCCATGGCCAGCCCAGTCCGGATTCTGACCCAGAGGTCGTTCGGCGGGCTCGGTGGCAAGGCTTTTTTAGCCGGCGTCGAGGTGGATGTGTTGCTGGTTTTTGCTATTGCCGCTTTATTACTGGCGGCCGCTTTCGAGCCGGATTCCGCAGCCGCTGTGTCCTTTGCTGGCGCGTCTGAGGGGGCTTCCAGGGTCTGGCAACCGGTCAGAATCGCTGAAAGGGCAATCGTGGCAAACAGACGGCTGGAGCCTGTTGAACCCTGCTTTATGCAACGATGGCCGCTTTTTTTGTGAGCTTTTGTCATAGATCCGGGTCTGAAAGTGGTCAGTTGACGAATTGTACCATTATCAAAAATTATCCTTCCATTCTCGGATTACCCTTAGAATGTCGGCGCAACTGTCTGATTTTGAAGCTCCTCTTTCCTCGGCAGCATGAATAATGGCCGGTGTATGGCAGCGGAGGAAGGGATTGGTTTGCAGCTCGGTGTCAAGGGTCGAGGGAACGGTTGGAGACTGTCGTTTACGCAGGATAGCGGTTTCGTTCAGGCGTTGTTGTAAAAAAATGTTGTCAGGATCAACGGCCATGGCAAACTCCAGATTAGCCTGAGTGTACTCATGGGCACAGAATACCCGGGTATCCCCAGGTAGCTGACTCAACTTTGAAAGCGAGGCATGCATCTGTTCGGGAGTTCCTTCAAACAGACGACCACAGCCGCCAGCAAAAAGGGTGTCGCCACAGAACAGAGCCGGAGGGCTGGTCTCTGTCTCTCTGGTGTAATAGGCAATATGATCCAGAGTATGACCCGGAGTGGCGATGACGGAGAAGGGGATTCCTTCAAGGTCAAAGCTGTCCTTATCCCTTAATGGGTGGGTAATGCCCTGGATGGCCGGGTTATCGGGTCCGTAAACCGGAACCGGGTAGCGGGCACACAGCTTCTCAATACCTCCCGTGTGATCATAGTGATGGTGGGTGATCAATATGCCTGCCAGCTTCAGCGGCTGGTTATCCAGCGTTTTCAGGACGGCGTTGGCATCGCCAGGGTCAACCACCCAGGCCCGCCCTGAGTCGGACCGGCTTATCATCCAGATATAATTGTCATTAAATGCAGGAATGGGAGTAATGGTGACCATGGGGGCAGGGTACCTGTTGCTGGGCGCTGCAATTAATAGCGCTGTTTCTCTGTGCGCTAAAGGCAATGGGCGTTCACGCTTTCCGCTGATGATAAATGAATTCGGTAATCAGGGCTATTTGAACATCTTCGGTTGTTTCACCGGCTGAGGCTTCTGTGAAGGGAAAGGAAAGCAGTAGCGGTAGCCTGAAGCGATAGGATAATATGGTGTTACTAATTGTCCGGGCAAAAAAAGGGGGGCTGTCGGGTTCGGACAGTTTCGGCCTGTCTCTCAGAGAGAATGAGTCGAATGTTATGCTCGAAGGCATAAGTCTGACAGGCTTCTGGAGGCTCCGGTTCAGTGGCTGCAAGATTTAACAGGTTCGCATGATACGATGCTTCAGTAAAAAGGCCAGAACGACACTTGGGGAGCGCCTGGGACATCTGGAACGCTGGTTTTCCACAGACGCAGGCCAGGCTTTGCTCTGTAATGAAAGGACCCTGCTTGAAACGGAACTGAGTACCATATTTGGCTATCACGCCGGGCAGTTTTCGGTGTCCTGTCAGGCAGACCTTCTGGCGACCAGCCCGGTACGTAACCAGTTTATGCTCAGTCCGGTGGTACTGAATAACAGTCCCCAACCGGTTTTGCTGGCAGACCCCCTTGGCTGGCCAGTAGCGCCGGGAAACCTGGATCTTGTGCTATTGCACCATACGCTGGAGATTGTGGACTCACCTCACCGGCTGCTCAGCGAAGCGGCCAATACCATCATTCCGGATGGTAAACTGATCATCATCGGCTTCAACCCATACAGTATTGGCAGTTGTTCCCGCTGGCTGGTACCGGGCCAGAGACGGGCCTTTTCCGGGGCTCATTTTATTGCCCCCTCCAGGCTCCGGGACTGGCTGACCCTGTTGAATTTCAGTGTTGAGAGAGTGGTTTATGGGGGGTATCTGCATCCGGTCAGGCAGTGTATGAGAGGGTTGAGGGGCGATATTCTGGAGCATCGGCTGGAGCAGTTTCAATGGCCGTTTGGTGGCTTTTATATGATGCTTGCGACTCGTCAGACCCCGGGGCTGACCCCGGTGAGAAGAGTGTGGTCCGATGTTCGCCGGCGCTTTGTCGGGCAACCCCTGTCGCGGCCCAGTGCCGGGCGTTATGGCCGGGGCAGGCAGTAACCGCGGTTTGCAGCCCGGATCGAGATTGTTTTTTGGAGAAGATTTTTTGACTAAGCCCGTTGAGCTGTTTACTGATGGTGCCTGCAAAGGCAATCCCGGGCCGGGAGGCTGGGGGGCTCTGTTGCGTTATGGTGATGTGGAGAAGCCGTTGTACGGTGGTGAGCCGGAAACCACCAATAACCGCATGGAACTGCTGGCGGCCATTGAAGGCTTGAAAGCGTTGAAGCGGCCCTGTCGCGTGGTTCTGACGACCGATTCCACCTATGTTCGGGATGGTATTACCAAATGGTTGCCGGGGTGGAAACGGAAAAACTGGAAAACGGCGGCCGGTCAGCCGGTGAAAAACCAGGATCTGTGGCAGTTGCTGGATGAACAGAATCAACGTCATGACGTTGACTGGCGCTGGATCAAGGGGCACGCCGGGCACCGGGAAAATGAGCTGGCTGATCAGCTGGCCTGTAAAGGTGCCGAAGAGCAGATGAAAGGCTGACTTTCTTTATACTGGATACTTTCTTGCTGGGCACTGGCAGTGGTATTGGCTGCTGCCTGAATAGAGCCGGAACGAGATTATGAGACAGATTATTCTGGATACCGAAACCACCGGTATCGACCCCAGGCAGGGGCACCGGATCATTGAGATCGGGTGCGTTGAGATGATTGAGCGTAAGTTGACGGGCAATCATTACCATGTGTACATCAATCCTTGCCGGGTAGTGGAACAGGAAGCCATTGAAGTCCATGGCATCACCAATGAGTTTCTGGAAGACAAGCCGGTTTTCCGGGCCATTGCCGATGAGTTTCTCGACTTTATCAAGGGAGCGGAGCTGATCATTCATAACGCCCCGTTTGATGTGGGTTTTATTGATCATGAGTTTGCGTTACTCAGGGCCGGGCATGGCCGGGTTGAAGATCACTGTTCCGTGATTGACACCCTGGTCATGGCCAGGAAGAAGCACCCAGGGCAGAAGAATAACCTGGACGCTCTGTGTAAGCGCTACTTTATCGATAACTCATCCCGTACCCTGCACGGCGCTTTGCTTGACTCGGAAATCCTGGCCGAAGTCTATCTGGCCATGACCGGTGGTCAGACCGCACTGTCCCTGGGGGCTGACAGTGATGGTCAGGAGGGGGAAGGGGCTGCCGGTGGCAGTCTGATCCGCAGGCTTCCCGGGAACCGGCCACCACTGAAGGTGATTCACCCTACGGAGGATGAGTTGCAGCAGCATCAGGAGAAGCTGGAACAAATCCAGGGGCGTTCAGGGCAGTGCCTGTGGCTGGGTTCTGAGTAATATCCTCTTTATGTCGGGCTTTTTATTGAGATTCAAAGGAGTGGGCTTTGCCTGTTGAACCTGGAAATGAGCAAGCGTCGTCGGTGGCTGTCATTACCGAATATTCCCCCTGTACCGGTTTGAATCCAGCTCTGAACGCCGATCTCTGGTTGGTGGTGCATCAGGGACAGGTGGTTCCAGGCAGTGAACACACCTATCTCTGGGCGGATATTGAGCCTTTGTCTGCTTTTGGGCCAGCGACCTCAATGGTAACGGGCTATTTGCAGGTTCAGGGAAGGTCCCGTGCTGTTGGGGTAGTGGAGATTGATCAGTTGCCTGCCGGCCTGGAGACGGTGTCTGTCAGGCAACTGCTGTTTGAAGCAGAATCATCGGTGTTCCCCCATATCAGCCACAGTCTGCAGATTCTTGCTTCCAGAAAGGATCATGGTTTCTGTGGCCGTTGTGGCAGTCCCAAAACCCCGAAAATGGGGGAGTGGGCAATGGTGTGCCAAAGTTGTGGTCATTCGACTTATCCCAGAATATCTCCCTGTGTAATTGTCATGGTGACCCGGGGCGAAGAGGTGCTGCTGGTCCGGCATCATCGACATGGGCAACACTCCAGGATGCACACGCTGGTGGCAGGGTTTGTGGAGCCTGGAGAAAGTGCCGAAGCGGCGGTACACCGTGAAGTTCAGGAAGAAACAGGCCTGAGTCTTGGTGCTGTGCATTATTGTTTCAGCCAGAGCTGGCCTTTCCCTCATTCCCTGATGCTGGGTTATCACGCTGAGTACCTCAGTGGCGACCTTGTGCTGGAAGAGAAAGAGCTTTGTTTTGGTGGCTGGTTCCACCGGGACGCATTGCCGGAGCTGCCACCAGGCTTCACTATCGCCCGGAAACTGATTGAATATAAAAGATGATATTATCCAATCATATTTCGTGGGTTTTTACCCAACAATCACCTTCGGAGCTGAAGTAATCAGCATCAAACTGCCCAGCAGCACTGCACACTGGGCGGAAAAGGGAGGTGTTTTGGGTTATAAAGCCAGTATGTCATTAACTCCGCATTGTTCGACAAAATCCATATCATGGCTCACCAGCATAAAGCTTCCTTTATAGCTACGAAGCGCTGCTGCCAGGTTAAGTTTGGAATCCAGGTCCAGGTGGTTATCCGGTTCATCCAGTAACAGCAGAGGCTGCTCCTGTTGGTGGCTGACAATCAGCATGGTCAACTTCATGCGTTCCCCTCCACTGATTAGACCTGCCTTTAAATAGACTCTGTCTTTTCTGAAGCCCACCTCTGCCAGCAGGATGCGTGCGTCGGTTTCTGATAAGCCATTGCTTTGTTGCAGCAGATTATCAAGAAGGGAAAGCTCGGAATTCATTACCCCGAAATGCTGATCCAGATAGTACAGAGGTCTATTTATCCTTAACTCACCGGATAAAGGCTGAACCTCATTAAGGAGTGCTTTGAATAAAGTGGATTTCCCGGAGCCATTGGTGCCTTGTACATGGAGCTTGTCCCCTCCGGATAGTTGAAAGTTAATAGGGTGGCCCGTACCGTAGGGCAGGATGCATTGTACTGCACATACCTGTGAGGCTTTATCTGCATTAGTTCAGATCTGATCTGACAATTCCCTCTTCAAAAAAGGGAAGGGTTACCGATTTAGATAGAGGGTGAAATCACTGAAATCTAAATCGTAAAAAGGTAACCCTTATGATTCATACTAATC
>NZ_JBLYZI010000015.1:0-78337 GCF_057680865.1 Endozoicomonas sp. Z74 | reverse complement strand
GCTTATCAGTGAGCGAGGAGAATTTGGAAAACAGGGCTTTTGCAGACATCGAAAGACAGGAAAAACCCTGATTATACAGGCTGTTTCTTGATGGCGCTGTTCAATTGGTGATCATGTTTTTGCCCTGGCTCAAGGGTTCATACAGTGCTCTTCTCCATTGGCTTAAGAGTAATGTTGATCCGAAAACGGTCGCTATTCGCAGAGGGGACAGGCCTTTTGATCTCTACCGCTTTTCACTTGAGATGCTGCATCCTGTTTATGAAACAAAATCCGCCATTCCATATTGCCGGTCTTCAGAATTGATTGGTCAGCTCAGAGCTGAAGTGAGCTACGAAACAACTGAACTTGTTGTAATGGAGAAAAAAATACAGGTCTGTGTAAAGCATGATCTCGAAGAAAAGAGTCTTGAGTTTGGTGTGTGGGATCAAGGCAAGTGTAAGTTTTCTGCGGGGAAGTACAAGGAATCAGCGGTCTTGACTTATGAGGATCTTGTCGATGATACGTTTCCCGGACTCAAGCTTGCCGACAAGCCCTCCTGGCCTATCAATAAAGGAAAATGTTATGGATTCGATGCTTGGGTGAACTCTCCCAAGGCCAACAATATTCATTGGTATGAAAACTGCCGTAAGTGGGCTGAAGAGAAAGCGAAGCAACTGCGTATGCCTTTTTTAGGGTTTGCAGTTGATAGAGCTAAAGCCTGTAGTGTGATTATTGAAGGGTTAAATCCCACAGATACGGGCGGTGGAGAAAATAAGGCGTATGTGGTAACAGGAGTGATTCCTGCGTCGATATACCATGAAGTCAGTGCCTTTTGTGATAGTGAAAAAGATGAACGGGATTTTTCGAAACAGCCACGTGATGAGCTTTAAGAAAATCATCAGAAAATGCTCGACAACCGGGCCGTGCAGGTTTGTTTGAGAAATAGCTACTTCTATACCGGTTCTGCTACTATCAGCGCTCAAGTTCCAGAGCCGGTCCCGGCTGAATGAGTCTTTAATGAGCAACGACGTGGTATTCGGCCTGCATGCGGTGCAGAGCCTGTTTGAAAGTGCACCGGAAAGGGTGCTGGAGCTCCTGATCCAGAAGGGAAGAACCGACAAGCGGATCAATGCCCTGGTAGAAGAAGCCCGGAGTCAAGGGGTTGCTGTCCGGTTTGTGGAGCGCAGCCGCCTGGATGCCAGGGTGGAGGGTGTGCATCAGGGGATTGTCGCCCGGGTGGCTTCTGCAAAAGTGTACCGGGAAGGGGATCTGGAGGATTTACTGGAGGGGCTGGAGGAACCGCCTTTCCTTCTTATCCTTGATGGTGTAACGGACCCCCATAACCTGGGTGCCTGCCTGAGAACCGCCGATGCCGCCGGTGTCCATGCGGTGATTACCCCCAAAGACAAGTCTGCCAGTTTAAATGCCACTGCCACCAAAGTAGCCTGTGGTGCTGCAGACCATGTGCCGCTGGTTCAGGTGACGAACCTTGCCAGAACCATGACCTGGTTGAAGGAGAGGGGAATCTGGATGATTGGCACTGCCGGTGAAAGCTCCGGCAACATTTATCAATCGGATCTGAAAGGCCCCCTGGCACTGGTGATGGGAGCCGAAGGTAAGGGAATGCGACGGCTGACCCGTGACCACTGCGATTCTCTGATCTTTATTCCCATGGCGGGTTCCGTCAGTAGCCTGAATGTCTCCGTTGCCACGGGTGTCTGTCTTTTTGAGGCGGTCAGGCAGAGAAGTACGACGGGTGCTTGAAGCGATATAGCCATAGCGAAAGAATACGATGAACAAGCGACGAACCAGGCAACCCAGCGGAGTTATTCTTGATGCCCAGACCCTGGGAGCGGATATTGACCTTGAACCTCTCAAACAGCTTGAGATTGATTGGCAGATATACCGTAAAACCGGTGCGGAACAGACTCTGAAAAGAGTTGAGGGGGCTGAAGTTGTCCTGACCAACAAAGTGGTACTCAATGATGACCTTATCCGGAATAGTCATTCGTTGAAGTACATTGGTGTGCTGGCCACCGGGATGAATAACATTGATCTTGAAGCTGCGCACCGGGCCGGGATCACGGTTCAGAACGTTGTAAAGTACGGCACTGACTCTGTGGCCCAGCACACCCTGGCTTTGATGTTGTCTCTGGCTACCTCGCTACCCGCCTATTCCCGGGACAGCCAGAATGGTCGCTGGCGGGACAGCGATATGTTCTGCCTGCTGGATCATCCCATCATCGAGCTCAGGGGTAAAACTCTGCTGGTGGTGGGGGCGGGCGAGCTGGGGAGTGCGGTTGCCAGACTGGCAGAGGCATTTGGCATGAAGGTCATGTTTGCAAAAGTCCCGGGCTCCCCTACGGTGGCGAACCGTGTTGAGCTGGATCAGGGACTGGCCGAGGCGGATGTCGTCAGTTTGCATTGTCCCTTGACGCCTGACACGCATCATATAATCGACGCCCGTCGCCTGGCTCTGATGAAAAAGCATGTGTTGTTGATCAATACTGCCCGTGGGCCTCTGGTCAATGAGCAAGACCTGTTTACGGCGATCAAGTCCGGTGCCATTGGTGGAGCGGCCCTTGATGTATTGAGTGAGGAGCCGCCCCGTAATGGCAATATCCTCCTTTCCGAACCGTTGCCTAACCTGATCATAACACCCCATACCGCTTGGGCGAGCCCAGAGGCAAGACAGCGGGTTGTGGATATCACTGCGGAAAAACTGATGGGGTATCTGCAATCGGTTTGAGCTTCATTCACCCCCATGGCAAAGCATGGGAGTGAGTGGATGGGGCGGTTGGTCAGTTCAAACCGGCCCGCCATTTCTGGTTATCGCCGCCGTGGTATTCCCAGAGCACAATAGGATCACCACTGTTGGTGCCAGAGGCATCAATCACCTGGTTTCCGTTCAGGCGAGTGCTGAAGATATTGCTGTTTTTATGGAACTGCTGGTTGATGTTGCTGGCATCGCAGTCTGCCATCTGCAGTTGAACACCGTTGCTGGTGTTGCCACCGGGAACTTCCATGCACTTGTTGCCTGGCAGCTGGCTGCGGAGGGTGCCTTTGATCGGGTCGAAATACCACTGCTGCTCCGGTGAGCCGTTACAGCTTTTCAGCTGGATTTTGGTACCGTTGGCAGTGTTGGCTCCAGTGACATCCCAGCATTTGCCCTTGCGCTTGTCCCGGAAATCAACCCAGCGGTGAATGGCCGATTCCGGCCGCAACTCCCACTCCTGCCACTTGCGGCCATGATATTCCCACTGGCCCACGTTGTCGCCGTTGTCGTAACCATAGGCATCGGCAACAATATTACTGTTATGCTTGCTGGCCAGGGTGTTCATATTGTACGTCCATCGCAGGTTATCGCTGTCGACGCAATCCCAGATGACAATTTCCCCGTTGTTGTAGGCCTGTCCCCGGTTATCAAGACACTTGGTTCGATCCGCCCGGTTTTCAAACATCTCCTTCTCTTTATTGAAGATCCAGTGCTGGTCAAAGGCTTCATCATCGCAGCTCCATAGCTGGACATTGGCACCATTAACCAGGTTGTTGTCGTTGCCCGGGATATCCATGCACCGGTTGGCTTTCCGGTTAAATATTCTTACGAAGGGTTCAAGGGGGTCGATATAGGCGACGTTTCTGTTGCTTTCTGCCCGTTCCCACATCTGCAGGTAGGCCTCTGCGGAGTTCATAACCGCTTCATAAACTCTGCTTGAAGCCCGTTCACGGATGTCCTGGATATGATCGGCCAGCATGCCGTAGTGGGCCATGCCCTCCTGGTTGAAGTCAAAGACCCGGTTACCAGACGTCTGTTTATCAAACACCAGCCCGAACTCTGAGGTAAAGGGATATTTCAATGGTTTGATATTGGCGTCCAGCCTGGGTCCTGGCTGATTACCAAGGCCACTCATATCGGTGCCAACACCTACGCCGGCGAGATAAGGTGTGCTTTCAATCTCATCCAGGTAGCGCGAGACTTTGACTTCCATGCCATTGGCATCGTCATTATAGGGAGCGACAAAGCCTCCGGCTTGAATCAAACGTTGGGTGTTTTTATGCACACCGCCGTCTTTGGCCGTATTCATCCAGCTGTGGGAAGAGATGACACCGTTGTATTGTCGGGCCTCGACAATATCCATGACCGCAGACGCAGTATCCGGGCTCATATGGTCCATCTCAATCAGCATTTTCTTATCGATCATGCGGTTCACAAGGTAAACACCCAGCTGGCTCAGGCCATGCTTGTTGCAGTGGTCCATATTCTCATCGTACTGGGGGTTCAGCTGGGCTGCGTTCAGAATGTCCTTGATAAACGGCACTTCACCAATGAGCGGGAAACCGGAATAGAATTTTTTATCGGTGCCGGTGTCCGCGTCGCACTCTTTGGTTTCAAAGAAACGACCGGTGGACAACAACTGACCCACATTAATGAAGTCGTGCTCAACCCGTGAGCCAGCCAACTGATTGTCAAACTTGTGAGTGGGGTAAATGACCCGGACACCCAGGTCATAGAGTTCGTTGAGGCCAGACTCAACGGTATTCCGGTTACACTTATCCTTTTTACCGCAGTTAAAGGTTTCTGACGCTTCCACACCCATTAGAACAGCCATCTGACCATTGGCCATCACCTGTCGGGCCTGTTCGGGAGAGGTGACCAGCCGGAAGAATCCTTTGCCGGGACCACCGGACTGGGCATCAATGTAGGCCTGCATCTGGTTCAGCCGCTTTATCTGCAGGCGGATGCTGTCCATGGTGTCGCAGCTGTTGGGGTTGATCCAGCTACCCGGGTTAACGGTGGACTGCACTTTGCAGAGTACTTCGTTTTCCACCAGGTGGCTGACCATTAATCGCAAGCCGGAAAGATAGGCCCTTTCTATCCATTTGTAGTAATACCCCATATGACTCATCTGCTTGTGGTTGGGCCAGGAGGGGAAGTCAGGCCAGCCACGGGTGTCATAACGGTGGTTGACGTCATTGTAAGAGAGCAGGTTGCCGATGATGTCCAGAGAGCCATCGGGCCCATGAATGTCACTGCTGTCCTTGAGGGCTTCTTCGACACCCCAGCGATGGAAAGGTTCTCCATGCATCATCTTGCCGCCCATAAACTCGTAGGAAGTAATATGGGTGTGGGGGTCAACATAGCCGCGAACCGGGTCACCAGGATCACCTTTCAGGGCATCAATACTTCCGGTGACGTTTACTTCGACTTCCGGGAAGGGGGTGCAGTCTGTTTGTGCTACCAGGCGGAAGGCATCTTCACTGGTATAATTGTGAGGGTTAAGCAGGTCAAAAAAGTACAGACCGCCGTCGGTCCAGTTATGCCTGAGCCCCATGTTCAGGGCATTGCCTTGAAACTTGAAGAGATATTGACCACTGTCTTCTTGTTCGGCGCTGAGGGTCCATTCAGCAAATTCCCCTGCATAGCGGCCGGCACTGATTTCAGCGGGCAGATGGCTGGCCAGGTAGCGGCCATCCCTGTCCGTTAACAAATAGTTGGCGTATGAGGTTGGCTTCATAAAGAAACGCGTGGCCTCATTGGCATCAATGTTTTCAAACCGGTAGCTCAGGCCGTTATCAATGGCTCCGCCTTTATGGAACTTCTTCAGGAAGTTGCCGTTCTCGGGGGACTGTATGGCATAGCACCCCTGGGCAAGACTGTAGACGGCTTCCCGGGCTTCATTGGCCTGAACGCTGGCTGACATCAATACTGCACAGGCCAGCAGACTGGAGCCGATGTGCTTTCTTTTCATAGAAGTCTCTTTGTTTTTATTGTTATTGATTGGAGGTTGATGAATGAATAGATCTACTGGGTCGTTGTTTTTATTGAGTGAAACCGCTATGAGCGGTAAATACCGCTCACTCCGAACCATGAAAATACCTTAAGGCTTAAATACCTATGACCAAACTGTTCAGCGAAAACAACAGCGGTACTTTTATAGTAAAAAATACTATACAAAAGCCTTTTTTATAGTGCAAAGAAATGCCTGCTTTTTCTTTGTGAGTTTGTTTTTTTACAACTTAATCTGAAAAAACAAGTGTTTTTTTCTTGTTTAAATGACGGTGCTTTTTTTTTAAATAAAGTTCTGATGAATCTGGCCGATGGGAATGTTCTTGTGGGGTTTTATTCAGTTGGCTTGAAGCGTTTAAGACTGAATTAACATGAATTGATTCATGGTTCAGCCAGGAGCAATGTTGCCGTTAGTAACGGTAGGGTTGAAGCGTAGAGAAGGAGCAGAACATGGCGCAGGATAAAGAGAGTTCTGATAACAGTGCAGCCAATGAAAAGGAAATCCTGGCAATGACCAATAAGTTCATCGCCATGGCCAACCGAATGGCGAACACTGAAAAGAAGGAACTCTGGCGGGTCAGCGCCGCCTTCAGATATGGGGCTGCCCGGTTCAGCTGTCATGAAGCCGCAGCTCACAGCGAAAACCTGGCTGAGGAGCATGAAAAGCTGGTGAAGTGGTTTGCTGCCCAATTCAAGGAAATGCTGGATGATAATATGCAGCAGTTCCTGGATTCTCAATGATGCTGCTTTAACATTGATCCTTCCTGAGCGGTTTCAGTCACCTTATTTCTTTTCCTGGTGAATCTGGCTGTTTTTGACCGGGTTCATGACAAAGCTTGCGTAATTTTTATGGTTAAAGTATTGCCTTGCAGCGGCTTCCAGGTCTTCAGGGGTGATTGTATCAAGAATACTGTCGTATTTGAGCAGTTGATCGTATCCTGTCTGGAACCGGTCTTGCTCAACCAGCATGGAAACCCAGAATTGATTGTTTCTAAGGTCTTCCCGATGCTGTATTTTCTCAGCCTGAACCGCTTTGTATAAATCATCCATGGGAACCTTTTTCTTCAATTGATCCATAATGGATAAAGTGTCTGAGATCAGTTCACTGACACGCTCGGGAGGGCAGGAAAAATAAATTTGGGTGAACTGGCGGGGTTCAGGAATGCGCTGGTAGTATATCTCGGCATAAGGGTTATAAGTGCCCCCTTTTTTTTCTCGTATTTCCTCTTCAAGCCGGTTTTGTAAGACAGAGCCCAGCAGTTGAACCACAGCCTGGTTTTTTACCGTGTTGATGAAAGTCCCGTGATGATTTAGCAATACGGTGCTTTTTTCCTCAATCCCTGCCTCTATGGTTTTGTGAATGACCCCGTCAGGGGGCGTGATTTTATGATCCACGTATTTGTGCTGGTGGCGTACGGTTACCGGTAATGCCCCCAGATAAGTTTCAATATCGTGCTTTATCTGATCCGGCTGGAAGTTTCCAGTCAGAATAAAATGAAAGCCGCTGGCATCGGACAGGCGCTGCTGGTAAAAGGCAAAAGCGTCGTCCAGGTTGATTTGATCAATATCCTGCTCCGTGAGAAAGCGTGGCCCCCGGGGGTGATTCTGGCTCATGGTGCGCATGGCCAGGTCATGGAGCCGGGTTTCCGGATTATTCCAGATGTGCTGGTACTGCTCTCGGAGGGAGTTCATAAAGTAGACAAAACTGTCTTTGTCCTTCCGGGGGGCTGTAAATGTTAAATACACCAGTTCAAACAGGGTTTTGATATCTTTCGGGGTCGCTCCTCCGGAGATTTCTTCGGCCAGGTCATCGATGGAGACGGAAACCGATGCGGTGTTGCCGGAAAGCAGCTTTGACAATGCCACTTTGCTGAAGCCATTCAGACCTCCCTCAGTGACTATGGTGCTGGAATGGGTGGCAGACGGATAGATGGCCAGGGGGGCGAGTGAGGTTCCCCCGTAACGGTAGCCCATGAGGATGACTTCATCGTTTTTAAAGTCAGTGGGTTTTAAGGTGACGGTAATACCGTTGCTTAAGGCCCATACGGTAAGACCAAGCCGGGTATCACGGGTCTCTGATACCACTCTGCCTGGAGGGGCCAACTGTGAGTCAGACAGTAAGGGCTGGTCGGTGATCTCATCCTTGTAAGGTAAAACAGCAACTGTGCCTGCCTGATTCACCAGGGAAATGATTTCTGTTTCCGTGGGGATCTTTACCTCTTTGGGCGAGGTAACAAGAATCATACTATTGAAGGAGGCCTCCAGATCTTCACCGGCTTTTTTGATATCCGCCAGGGTCAGGGCGGGCATTTCGTTTTTGATATATTGGTACTTCCATGCCATTCCAGGAGCGCTTCTTCCGGCGAGGTAATGATCTACGTAGTCATGAGTCAGCTCTCCAGAAGTGACCTTGTCCCTTTCTTTGTAAGCACTTTCCACGGTGCTCATGAGCCGGTGTTTTGCCCGGTTGAGTTCTGGCTCCGTAAAACCGTATGTCTGTACACGGCGGTTTTCCAGAATCAGGCCTTGAATGGCTGCACCGATCTCGTTTTCTTTCGGTGCGACGGACTGCACTTGCAGGTAGTCGTTGGCCAGAAAGTCCTCCCGGTAACTCCAGGCCCCCAGAAAAGGGGAGTCAGGGGTACGGCTGGCTTCGTACAGGCGATGATTCAGCATGTTGATGTAAAGCGTCCGGGTAATTCTTGTTCGATAATCGGCCTCTTTTTTTTCTACCGGTAATGGCCGACGGTGGAGCAGGTCTATGGAAGTCGACGTGGCCTCAGGGTCTTCCACTACTTTGACCCGGAGCTCCTGGTGATCTGGAATGGGGTAGTCTGGGCGCGCTTTCTGGTTGTCAGGATTTTTCAGGTCGGAGAACAGGGTTTTTATACGGGCTTCTGTGGCGGCAACATCAATATCTCCAACGGCAATGACGGCCATCAGGTTGGGACGGTACCAGTCTTTGTAAAACTGGCGCAGCCGATCATGGTGGAAGTGTTCGATGACTTCAATTTTCCCAATAGGCTGGCGTTCCTGATATTTTGAACCCTGGGTAAGTACCGGAAAATACTGGTCAAACATTCGCTGTCCAGCGCTTTTACCCAGACGCCATTCCTCCCGGATAACGCCTCTTTCTTCATTAATGTCCCCATCAAGAAGGTTGAGAGAGCCTGCCCATTCTCTCAGCACTGTGAGGCCGCTGTTAAACAGGGTGTCATTGTCCGTGGGAATGGACAGTTTGTAGACGGTCTCATCAAAAGAGGTATAGGCGTTCAGGTCTGGGCCGAAACGAACGCCCAGGGACTGCAGAAAATCCGCCAGCTTGTTCTTGGGATACTGCTGGGTGCCATTAAATGCCATGTGCTCAAGGTAGTGAGCCAGGCCTTGCTGGTCGTCCTCCTCAAGAATGGATCCTGCTTTGACCACCAGGCGAAGCTCTGCTTTTTGCGCCGGTTCAGGATGGCGCTGAATATAATAGGTCAGCCCATTGTTCAAAGTGCCATGGGTGACCTCTGGGTTTAACGGAATGCTTTTTTCCTGGCTGGAAGGAAGGAGGGTACAGCCATAGACAAGCATTCCCGCCAGGATAAGAAACAGAAGGTGTTTAAAGGGCAGTCTGAATGTGTGTTTCATTTTCAGGGTGATGCCTCACTCAACAACTTTATTGTTAAAACACGTCAGGTTTATTTGGAGAGGATGAGTATAGGCAGGTATTCAGAACTCTGCTGTCCACCTTTGAAAGCACCGGTTTTCAGGGCTGCTTTATTTTGAACTGATAAAACAGGTCTACCGCCTGGGCCAGCCCACTGACGGCCTGAAGATAGAGGTGAGGGATGAGTTCGTAACGGATTTTGATTTCAGCAATGGAGCTGAACACGCCCGCACCGTATTGAACCCGCAGGCCGGGGGCCAGGTTGCCTCCGATGGTGACCTGAGTCTCGTCGCCGCTGCCTTCGGTATCCAGGGAAACATCGGACAGGCCAAAGGCTTCTCCGACCGTGGAGACAACCCCTCCCAGCTGGCTGACCCCAAGCCCGATCAGCATGGACTGGACAGCAGAGTCATCACCGTTCTCCAGGCCCCGTCCTCGCAGGAGATAGGAAAGCTGCTGCTGCTGTGACATGGCCGGGTCGGAATAAACCTCAATGTTGGGATGAGTCGGTGTACCGGTCACTTTTATGCCTGCCGTCACGTCATCCTCAATGGAGTCCGGGTTGCGGATGGCATCCACCATCAGGTAGGGGCTGGAAATGGGCCCGGAAAAGATGATGTTGCCCTCTTTGATCAGCAGGTCCTGCCCCAGTTGATGGTAGCGGCCATTGAGTATCTGGATGGACCCATTGGCGGCCAGGGATTTACCGGGTACCTGCAGCAGGGTGAGGTGGCCGCCCAGGTTGGCTTTCAGACCATAAGCATTGATGTGAATGTCTTTGCCCAGGACCACCGCAACATTCATGGTAAGGGTGGACATGGCTGTGGTTTCCTGTTTCTGCCCATCCTCCGGAGTGACGATCACTACATCATCGGAGGTTGTGATGGCGTGTTTGGGGATGTCCTTGATCTGGATTCTGGCCCAGGGAATAACGATCTTCCCGGTCAGTTTCTGCTGTGCGCCGATCTCCAGTTTTAAATCCGGGGACGCTTTCAACGCCAGCAAACCGGGGACATTGGCTTCCAGATCAGAGCCTTTCAACACGATCTGGCCGGTGACCGGCATTGTCTGCCAATCCAGGTGACCGGTGAGCTTCACGTCTCCTTCCCCGACCCGCATGCCACCACTGATTTCGCCATGGTCGCCTTTTATGGCCAGCCGGGTGACCAGATCCCGGATTCTGACTTCATCAGCCCGGGTTGCCAGCTGCCCCTTGTCCAGCACCAGCTGACCGTAAAGGAGAGGTTTTTCCAGGGTTCCGGCGAGACGGGCATTGGCGGAGAGCACTCCGTCGATACTGGCCACGTCCGGAACAAAAGGGGTGAGGAAATCCAGTTTGAGGCTCTCAAGGTGGAGGTTGCCACCCAGTGTTCTGGATGTATGAACATCATTGACAGTGGTCTGGACTGTGGCCGTTCCAAGCTGTTTCGATGCAAAAATCAGGTCAGCGGTAAGGTCATTTTTATTCAGTGCCAGTTCCGCTGCCAACTGCTGGTAGTTGAAGGATATTGCTTCTACGTCTGTGGAATCCTCCGTGGCAGCGGCTTCTTTACGGGTGAAAGAGCCGGGAGTGGTTTTGAGGCTGAGGTGGGCTGTAGGTGATAAGCCATCCCAGTGCACTTCTCCTTCGCCGGAAAGAGTGGCTGTCCAGATAAAGCCATCCGGATAAAACGGTGCCAGCTTTTCCAGGTGATAGTTGTTCAGCTGGAAGCGGGCGGATGCTTTTTCCCGGGACGCCTGGCTGGCATCGATACAAAATCGTGCCGGAGAAGCCTGCCAGCACTGGTCAGAGAGTTGTAATGACTGAAGATCATTGACGGTAATGTGCAGTGGCTTTTCCAGTACCCATTCATCTACCGGTGTTTTTACTTTGGCTGCCGACAGTTCTCCCTGCCACTGATGGTGTTTCCATGAACCGTTGACCATCAGCTGCCCGGATACTGGTTCCCCGGCTGTTTTCAGAGACAGCTGGTGTTGCTTTTCGTTGCCCCGGGCTTCCAGAGAGACGGCTTCCAGTTTTAAGCCACCGTTCACCCCATTTTTCACAAGAGAGGCGATGTTAATGGTGGTCTGCCCCTGCCACTCTATTTTGGGGGGAAGCGTGTTACTGGCAGGCAGGTTTTTTGAGAGCTGTCCCTCCGCCTTCAGCTTTTCGATGTTTATCTGTCTGAAAGCAATGGCGGGGCTGTCCAGGTTAAAATCAATGCTGGGGCGGTCACGGGTGCCGCTCAAGTCGATGTGACCCGTCAGCGTTCCTGTCAGCTCAGGGTAGATTTCATCCAGGGTTCTTGCGTCAACTCTGGCGTTGAGCGACCACTGTTCTGCTATTTGACCATTGACGGACAGTTGGTTCTGTCCCACAGACAGTACCAGGTCATCTACGTTGGCGGTCAAAGGCAGTGGTTGATCGGGCCTGAAGCTTGCCGGCAGGTGGCCTGATGCTTTCAGTGCGCCTTTGGCGGTGATCGGATAGCTTCTGAGGGAACCGTGAATGGACAGCTCGGGCACATCCACCTGCCACTGGTTCTGTTCCAGTGAAAACCGGCTTTTCAGCAGGCCGCTCAGTTGTCCAGGGAGGTCTGGCGACGAGTCGGGAATCAATGGGCCAGGGTTCAGGTTGTCCAGTTTTGCTGAGCCCTGCCAGCGAATTCCTTTCTGCCAGTTCAGCACCCCGGTCAGCTCCAGCAGGCCTTCTGTTTCTGTCTTTGTTTCTGGAGAAGCACTGTGCTCGTGGGGCGGCTGCTTCACCGTCAAGGGGGCCAGTTCAAGCTGCTCAAGGTCTCCTCTGGCCCGGACTGTCAGCTCAGTGGTAGGCCTGTGACTGACCTGAATAAACGTGTCCAGTGTCAGCTGATACTGTTTCAGGTTACCGGACAGGCTGGCTGTACCCCGGCTTGAGTGAAACTGGCTCGGAGTTTGACTCGGAGTTTGAGAGAGTGGCCAGACGATATCTTTCCAGTTCAGGTTCAGGTCAAAGGGGGTATCCGGGGCAATGGCGCCAACGGTGCCTTTCAGGGCAAGGTTAAATGGACCGGTTGTGGTCATTGCCAACCGGAGCTGGTTCAGGTCACCGGCCGCGCTTAGATCCACCTTTTCCCCTGCCAGCTGATGACCTGCCTCTCCTTCAGCAATGCCTTTCTTGAGGGTGCCCACAAGTCTGGCATTCAGGGGGTAGGCAGCGGTCAGATCAATATCCCCTTGCAGGCTGGCGGAGGCCCTTGGGCTGTCAGCACGGAGTTGAATGTTTTGCACGTGGCTCCGCTGCCATCGAAAAGCCAGGGTCAGCTGATCCACCGGTTCCTGGATGCCGGCCTGTTCATAGAGTGCATCATTGAGCATCAGCTGGTGAAGCTCAATGGGCAGGGGCAGAAAAACGCTTGGGAGCTCTATGGGTTTTGAAGAAGGGGCCGAATCGGATTTCGTTTCGTTAATCGTTACATGAAGGTGATTGGCCAGAGCGTTATTGATCTGGATTTTACTGTCAATCAGGCTGGCATCGGTGCTCAGGGATTGCAGTTTGACGTTGACGCTATCGGAGAGAAAAGAAAACTGCTGGACGTCGATCCGGTGGATCAGGACATTAACGGGAATGTGCAGTTCGCTGTCGGGAGAGGTTGCTGTTTGCTGGGCTGTTTTTTCAAGGGAAGGTGTGTCCGGGGCTGGTTTAAGGGTCAGGGTGGTCCCTTTTACCCGCAACAGCTTGACGGGGAGCTCGCTGTGGATCAATTGGGTCAGTTGCCACTGCAGGTCAACCTGTTCTGCAGTGAAAGACAGGGTATTGTCTTCCCATTGGAGCCTGCTGAAGGTCCAGCCATGGAGCAAGTCTCCACTGACCAGTTCTCCACTCAGAGGCTCAAGTCGCTGAACCGCCTGGTTCCATAGCCAGGCATTACCGCTGTGACTGAACAGCAAAATTGACAGGAGCGCCAGTACCACAAGAACCAGTACCGCAATGGCCAGCCCGGTTTTCCTGAAGACGGCACTCATAGATCAGGCCCCATGGAAAAGTGAATACGCCAGGGAGAGCCTTCTTCACTGATGGCAAAAGCCAGATCCAGTTTCAGGGGACCCAGAGGGGTCACCCAGCGGATGCCAACACCGGTTCCGGTTTTCCAATCGTCTTTGTAGTCATTGGTGGCGGTACCGCTGTCAATAAAGGCCGCCAGTCGCCAGTTGTGGATAAACTCATAATTGTATTCTGCGCTGACCGCACTCATGTATTGGGCACCGGTCAATTGGCCGCTGGCATCCCTGGGAGAAATGCTTTCATAGCTGAAACCCCGAACCGACTGATCCCCCCCGGTGAAAAAGCGAATGGAAGGCGGGATATCATTGATGTCATTGATGCGGATGCCGCCCTGTTCAATCCGGCCCAGAAAGCGGTGTTTCCCGGCCAGGGTGGCCAGCCACTTGGCCCTTCCCCAGAGTTTAAGAAAGTCGGCGTCAGAGCCCCAGGCTTCCGAAGAAGCTTCCAGTTTGACGTTGTACAGGCTGCCGGATACCGGGTCCATGGTGTTGCCTCTGACCCGTCGGCGGTTGAAGGCCACACCCGGGATCAGCAGGCGGTTATTACTTTTCTGCAGACCTTGGGTAAAGTCTTCAAAATCCAGTCGGAAAAACAGATCCTGGTCCCAGCTGTCGGGCCGCTTGGTCCACCGGTGAACGGAAGAAGAGAGCAGGCTGCTGTTGGTGTCTTCCAGTGTTTTTTTCTGGTAGCCCAGCTCCAGGCTGTAATACTCCAGCAAAGGGTTGCCATAGGGGATTTTATAGCGGCTGCTCAGCTCCACCACCTTGGTGGAAACTTTGAGGTCACTGCTCTGGCTGTGACCTCTCTCGTTCATCCAGGGGCGGTCGAGGCTCAGTGATACCCGCGGTCCTTCATCGGTGGAAAAACCGATGCCGGTTTCCACTTCCCAGTCGGTTTTGGGGACGACATGGATAAAAATGGGGACACTATTGCCTGTGGCTTTCCCGATCAGTGGGCGGACATCAATCTGGCTGAAATAACCGGTTGAGGAAAAATCCCGGTTCAGCTGGCTCAGTTTTACGGATTGAAAGGGTTCACCTTTCCTGAAGTTGATCAGGGGGGCAAGCAGCTGCCGGGTGGCCGGTGACACATCGCCATAATGGATATCTCCAAAGGCATAACGCTTACCTGCGTTTAATACCAGGTGGATATCCGCAGCTCTCTGTTCCGGGTATACCCTGACCTGGTGCTGGGTCAGCTGTGAGTCAAAATAGCCTCTGGCAAGGGCCAGGTCATTCAACTGGGCTTTCAGGGATTCATACTGACCATCGTTCATGACATCCCCCTCTTTCAGGGGCTGTTTTTTCAGTAGTCGTTTGAAGGCCCTGTCCTCAAGGGCATCACCGGCGAGGTCAACCTTCAGGGAGCGGACCCGCACGGGGGGACCTGAGTCAACGACAATGTTCAGTTGATGAGGGGCCCGTTCATCAAGGGCCATATTAATTGATGGACTGTAGTACCCTATTGCCATCAGCCCCTTTCTGACGGCCTCTTCAATATCAGGACGCAACCCTTTTAACTGCGCGGGCTCAATCTCCGGCAAGGTCTCCAGATAAAGGGTTACATTTTTAGCCAGCGGCTTATCGAGGCCGTTCACATTGAAGGAAAGCGGCTCTCCATGGGCCGACCCGGCGCCCAGGGAAAAAAGGAGCAGCCACAACCGGCAGAGCCATGAGAGCCTGAAGGCCGTTTGCTGGCTGGGCTGACATTGGCGCTGCTGTGCTGTCATAAGGGCGGTTTTTGTCGGGTACGTCACTGTGAAAATGAGGGTGTGATGGTTCTGGTCACTCTCCGGGAGTTCCGGCCAACTGTTCAGGCTTACACAAGCCATCTCCCTGATAGTAAAGGACATCGTCAAAAGCTGACAGGTTTTTTATGGGAAAGCACCACCTGCTATGGCGGTCAATACAAGGGTGGATGAGGCCTGCCACCCTTGCAACCATCGTCACAAATCTCTAGAATTCCCGCTCCTTATAGGCTGCGGATCCGTCTGATTTCAGCCTGAAGGCATTCTTCGGAATGTGAAAGTCTGTGAGCTTTTCCGGCTCACAACCTCCTTGCCTTACCGTTGGCCTGAGCTTTTGAAAAGACTCAATCCGGCGGGAGGCTATTTAACCCGTAAGGAGCAAATAATGCGTCATTACGAGATCGTTTTCCTGGTCCACCCTGACCAGAGCGAACAGGTACCGGCCATGGTTGAGCGCTACACCCGCGCGATCACCGACAATGGTGGCCAGGTACACCGTCTTGAAGACTGGGGCCGCCGCCAGCTGGCTTACCCGATCAACAAGATCCACAAAGCTCACTATGTTCTGATGAACATTGAGTGTGGCAATGAAACCCTGGATGAGCTGACGGAAAACTTCCGCTACAACGATGCGGTGATCCGTAACATGGTTATTCGTCGTGACGAAGCGATCACTGAAGCGTCCATCATGCTGCAGTCTGAAGACAAGCGTGATCGTCGTGAAGACCGCCGTGATGATCGTCGCGAAGACCGTCGTGAAGAGCGTCGTACCGAAGAACCGGCTGCTGAAGCAGTGGTTGAGGAAGCGGCTGACGAGTCTGCCGAGTAACGGACCCGGTTTACCCGGTTCATACCATAAGCCCTATTCAAGGAGACGTTGCCATGGCACGTTTTTTCCGTCGCAGAAAGTTCTGCCGTTTTACCGCTGAAGGCGTTAAAGAGATCGATTACAAAGATCTCAACACCCTGAAAGCTTACGTATCCGAAACCGGCAAGATTGTTCCCAGCCGTATTACCGGTACCAAGGCCCGTTACCAGCGTCAGCTGGCAACTGCCATCAAGCGCGCTCGTTACGTGGCCCTGCTGCCATACACTGATCGCCACTGATTCATTCACAGGGTATAGCTGATGCGTGGACTGGCGGAACTGGCAATGCGTGGCCCGAAGCAGGCTCTGATTCTGGCCATGGTGTTTGCCTGTATTCCCATGTTGTTCTGGGTAAGTGCAGCCATTATCTCTCTGGTGGTACTGCGTCGCGGTATCCGTGAGGGGCTGAAACTGCTGCCCTGGGCTCTGCTGCCGGGTATTGCCTGGGCGGCCATGGGACAGTTCTCCACGGTTATCGGACTGATTGCCACCGTGATGCTGGCCTGTGTATTGCGCCAAACGGTCTCCTGGCAGAAAACTCTACTGGCGCTGTTGCCGGTCGGCGGCCTTGTGGCCCTGGCCATGGCACAGTTGGCCCCACAGCAGGTTGCCCTGCTCAGCGATATGGTCATGAAGTTTATTCATGACTATGTTGGGCAAAGCGGTGACAGCGTGGGCGACATAGTAGTCAGCCTGAAACCTTTGGTGGAGTACGGGGTGATTGGCATGCTTGCCTGGTTTAACCTGGTGAGCTGTGTTCTGGGGTTAGTGCTGGCCAGATCCTGGCAGGCGCAACTCTTCAATCCAGGGGGGTTCCGCGAAGAGTTTCACGGTATCCGCCTGCCCCTGACAGCGGCCATGGGGTTGCTGGCATTGACCCTGGCGGGGACAACGCTGGCGCCTTATATGATTGTTGTGGTTCCCATTGCGACCCTGCCTCTGCTGGTGGCAGGCCTTGCCCTGATTCATGGGCTGGTGGGAATGCGGCATATGGGCAGCTTCTGGCTGGTGGCATTTTATCTGCTGCTGATCTTTGTCACGCAACTGGCATACCCGGTCATTGTTTTAACTGCATGCCTTGACAGTCTGTTTGATTTTCGCTCACGCGTTGCCGCCAGACTGCATCAAGGGTGACAGGTACTAGGTAATAAAGAGGCTAGCGAAATGGACGTTATCCTGCTCGAAAAAGTTGCCAATCTTGGCAACCTGGGCGACAAAGTTATCGTTAAGGCCGGTTATGGCCGTAACTTCCTGATTCCTTTCGGCAAGGCTGTTCCTGCCAACAAGGAAAACCTGGAAGCGTTTGAAGCTCGTCGTGCTGAGCTTGAAAAAGCCGCTAATGAGAAGCTGGCGACTGCTGAGAAGCGTGCCAGTGAAATGGCTGAAATCGAACTGACCCTGACCGCCAAAGCTGGCGACGAAGGCAAGCTGTTCGGTTCCATCGGTCCTCGTGACCTGGCTGAAGCCATCACTTCTGCTGGCGTTAAAGTCGCCAAGAGTGAAATTCGCCTGGCTGACGGACCGATCCGTGCAGTGGGTGAGTACGACGTAGGCGTTCAGCTGCACACTGACGTAGCCGCTGCTATCAAGGTCTTCATCGAAGCTGAATAATCCGCTTTTGATGTAATTGCCTGATGGTAAAACCCGGGGCTCTTTGAGCTCCGGGTTTTTATATACATGGATGTATTGTATCCCGAAAACGCACGACTGCATGGATGCAGGAGCTAGAGTAATGCAGGAGCAGTTACCGTGGAGCGGTTTTCGGGATTATGGCCTATGCCCTCGCTCCCATGCTTTTAGGGAAGCAGCAAACAAGAATAACCCATTGTCATTCCCGCCTTCGCGGGGATGACGAAAAACGGTATATTTTTCGGTGACTCTTCCCTTAGCCCCTTTGGGTTCCTGCATGGGAGCGCAGCTCCTTCAGGTAACATGAAACTGTATGGGCCTCCCGGAAGGAGTGTGGGGGTAAATTATGAGATAAGGAAAAATGATAAAAATCGCTTTGGTTTATTTTACGCATACAGATGTTACTGGGAAGCTCATGAGAGCAGCAGGCAGTGAAATAGAAAAATTAGAAGTGGAATTACACTGTCATCAAATCAAAGGCAATGAAATCGTTGAGGGCAGATTTATTAATCCATCACTAATGAGTTTACTCAAAGAGGCCCACGCTATCATTTTTGGTTCACCTACATACATGGGCAGTGTTTCTGCTCAATTCAAAGCATTTGCCGACGCAACCAGTGATTTTTGGGAAACTCAGGAATGGTCAGGAATAGTCGCTGCAGGTATAACTTCGGGTTCTGGATTAAACGGTGACCAGGCATCGACATTGCAGTACTTCTCGACGTTGGCAAGTCAACATGGAATGATCTGGGTGGGGCTTGATGCACCATTCAATGATGCTGATAAAGGGGTTAACAGGCTGGGCTGTCAGTTGGGTGTGACCTCACACAGTCTTGAGGGTAGTGTGCATGGTATCGATTTACAGAGCGCCAAGTATCTGGCGCGCAGGGTTGTTGAGGTCGCCGGAAAATTAAATGCACGGACATAATAGCAAGTGTTTATACCCATTTTCATTGACACTGTGAGTAGACGACGAATGAGGGAAGCTCATGAATCTGCAAGCAGTAGGTAGTTTGGGTAAGCGAGAGCCGTCAACACCCTCACACCTTCGAAGTTACACATAACCTTCACGTTACAGTGCCCTTTGGGGTATCCTGAAATACTACTCACGGGTTTACGATCAGATCGTCCATATGCTTAATGCCATGCCCAGGGAGCTTGAACTTCCCATTGATGACGCCACGGTAGCGATTAAGACACCTCCTCACTCCATAGAAGCTGAGCAGTCTGTGCTGGGCGGCCTGATGCTGGATAACCAGGCCTGGGACCGGGTGGTGGATAAATTAACGTCAGACGACTTTTATAATCCAGGCCATAAGCTGATTTATGGGGCGATCAGCCACCTCAGTAATGAGAGTAAACCTTTTGACCCGTTGACCCTGGCCGAAGTGCTTGAAAACCGGGGAGAGCTGGATGAGGTCGGGGGGCTGGTGTATCTGGCAGAACTGGTGGGTAATGTGCCCAGTGTGGCCAATATCCGGGCCTACGCCGAAATCATCTATGAGCGCTCAGTGCTTCGCAAGTTGATCAATACCGGCCAGCGGATCGCGGACAGTGCTTATAACCCGGAAGGTAAAGACAGCCAGGCGATTCTGGATGAAGCGGAACGGCTGGTTTTCAATATAGCTGAAGAGCGTCCCAATACCGGAGGGCCTGTCGGGGTTCGGGAAATTCTGGAAAACACCGTCAAGAAAATTGATGAGCTGTTCAATGCGGGGGATGCCATTACCGGCACCACTACCGGGTTCAAAGACCTTGATGAAATGACGTCGGGTATGCAGCCTTCGGACATGGTGATTGTGGCGGCCCGTCCCTCCATGGGTAAAACCACGTTTGCCATGAACCTGGTGGAAAATGCGCTGTTATCCAGCGAAAAAGGCGTCATGGTCTTCAGCCTGGAAATGCCCAGCGAGCAGTTGATGATGCGTATGCTCTCTTCCTTGGGTCGAATCAACCAGTCCAAGGTAAGAAGCGGCCAGCTGGAAGAGGAAGACTGGCCGAAGCTGCTGTCGGCGGTGGAACGCATCAAGGATAAAAAGCTGTTTATTGACGATACAGCGGGCATCAGCCCCTCAGAAATGCGATCCCGGGTTCGAAGGGTGGTGAGGGAGCATGGCGACCTGGGGCTGATCATGATCGACTATCTACAGCTGATGCAGATTCCCGGTTTTGGCGAGGGGCGGACCAATGAAATTTCAGAAATATCCCGCTCCCTGAAAGCCATTGCCAAGGAATTCAATGTACCGGTTATTGCCCTCTCTCAGTTGAACCGATCCCTTGAACAGCGTCCGAACAAACGACCGGTCAACTCCGACCTTCGTGAATCCGGTGCGATTGAGCAGGATGCCGATGTCATCATGTTTATATACCGGGATGAGGTCTATAACCCCGATACTGAATACAAAGGGGTTGCTGAGATCATTATCGGTAAACAGCGTAATGGTCCGATTGGTTCTTGCCGGTTGGCATTTATCGGCCAGTATACCCGGTTTGAAAATCTGGCGCCGGATGCCTATGGCCGGTTTGATGATGAGTAACTTTCTGTGGGCGGAGCTACCGTACAGGGCGACGGGCGTTAAGAAAGAACAGCTTGGTAAGATTGTCCAGCAGCCAGTCCGTTGGGATATCCGTTGATGCTCCCGCTCCTATCGTTGATAGTTGGTAATACTGGGTGTTGGGAAAGGTTTTCAGGGCTTTTCGGAGATCCTTCAGTTCTTTTGTCAGTATATTTCTGACGGTTGAATTGGACTGGTTGGGCAGTGTGAGTTCAATCTGGTCGACATGGTCGTATAAGGTAACCCAGTGCTCTTCAAGAGCCTGAAAAACGGCTATATGCTGATAGGCAATGTGCGGAGCATTGCTGGCTGCCATTATATGACAAGTTTTTTTGTGGTCGCACTGGTGAAGCATTTTATTTTCATTAAGAAAGTTTTTAACTGTTTCCTTCGTGGTGGGTCTATTAATTCTCTCCACTCCAGATTGAGTTTGCTGGCTGATGTGGGTTTCAGGGATGCCGTATTTTTCCAGAAACCTGCACGCGAGGTTGGGGACATCGTCGCTTAGTTGGTATAAGTCCCCCTCTTTTTTATAGATATTGCTTTCAAAACTGTTTTCCGCAAGAGTATCCGCCGGAAGCACAGAATGATATCCCAAAGAGCTGTATTTTATTTTTTGAAAATAATCAGGATCGCGGCATATTTTATTCAGGCTGTGATAAATGGCCTTAAAAGCATCGGCCTCCGTCATGGCACTGACCTCGACGGTTGTTTCGGGACCAGTTGAGATAATGTCCATCATTTTTGTCGGGTTGGATAAGTCCCATACGGACCTGGGCGTTTTGTCAAACAGCAGGCCGACTCGATTGCTATCGAGCTCCCATGGGGTTGTCATTATCTGGCGATCACAGGTTAGGACAACAATGGTACCGAAGTCAAAGTGCGGATTGTTTTCGTAGGTAGAAAATATTGAGAGCAGGGTCAGCAGTCTAAGCTGCATATCCTGAATACTGCCCCCCAGGAAAAAAGTATATTCATAGCGGTGTACAGGCGGTAAATGAGGGGCGTACATACCCATGTCAGAAAGTGCATTTACTGTATCTTGTTTGAGGTGAGGTCTGTCACGACAAATTTTGTCCGGAAGGGGCTCAGCGCTTTCGTCACGATACCAGGAAACGGTTTGATGTTTTTGTACATCCGTGAGTTTTGCTGGTTCCTTTGCCTGAGTCATCCTCATTATGGTATTGAGGTTGTATTCATGATCAATAATACCGTGGATGGCCAGTAAATCGAATAATGCAAATGTTTGCTTGAGTGTGAATGGTTTCACCTCTGGAAGACCAAAAGAACTGTATTGTGATCGGTATTCAATGCGCCCCCCCTGAAATAGAGTTCCATAACAATTTTTAGAGGCAGTGTGTTTTGTGATAGGACAGGTTCGTGTCATCAAGTTTACCCGATCTGTCATTTCTGCAAATACAGGAAGAACAGACATCATCAATATTGCAGAGAAGTAATGAAGCTTTACGGGAGTGTATGAGTTTTTGGTGGTTTCCACTATTCTGACACTCTCTAAAATAAGTAGAGGATTTTAGTATGTTGGTAGTTCAACAGTGTATGACCTTTTAGTGAGGGTTCAGGTGATAGTCACGAATGACCCACCACATAAGGGCTTGTAAGCTTTCTGCAATATCAATGGTTGGAGTTGGGCTGATCCAGTGCAGTGTTGTATCTGTTCCTTTAAAATAGTCTGTTAAGATGAGCTTTGCTTCTCTAACAAAAGGTTGGTGAGCGATAATTATTACTTTTGAGAATTGTCTGTAAATTTCATGAGAGGTTGATAGAAACTCATATAAGTGATCGTTATTGTTTGTGTTTCTGTGCTTTGGATAATAGCTTTCCATCGGAAAGAGGGAGAATGTCTGTATTCCAACGGTGTTAAGAAGCTTAACCATGAAATGCTGTTGAGTGATAGAGAGGCTATCTGGTTCAGGTACACCTCTTTTACTTTTCAGTAATTGATAATATTCAGGGCAAACTTCATTTCCAGGAAATGGATAAGATTGGTAGGTTCCGATTACCAGGGCACCCTCGACTTTGGGTTTTATCTTTTCCAAGGTGTTAAGTGAGTCGCAGAGTGATTTTGGGTGTGCTCCCAAAAAAATAAGTAGTGCTTTATCATGTTGTGATGACATTAAAGTCCTTTCTAAAGGATATTGTTTTGTCATCCCAAGTTGGCTGAGGGCTTTTTCAAGAAATTGTTTTTTATATTGGCTGAATGTTTTATAGTCTTCTCGTCCAAAATTGTTTTCAAGGACATTTCGAAACTGTTCGAATGTTTTATAAGCGATGTGAGTGGGTCTGTAATTGTCGAAAAATGGGTCAACGTCAAGTATTTTTAGAACAATATCTATATGGAGCGCATGCTCACATAATGTTGAACTCAATCCCAGATTTTGGCATCTCTCACTGTGGCGGGAGTCTGGAATAACAGGAAGCTGCTGATCTGCAGTCTCTAGGTTGTTGCTCATTACCGGGCAAGCTTGAAGTATGTATAACAAGCTATGAACGATCATAAGAAGGAGGGCGGCTTTTTTACGCTTATAAGTCATAGGCAAACTGATTTTCAATTGAACAGCTATCAAAGATAGAGTAATGGTTGTCTTTATGTTGGTAATATTTTAACTAAGTAATTACGATCCTTATTTTAAATGCCTCTATCAAATGCAGATTATGATGAAAATGGGCAGAATTGAAACTTCCGTTTATGATATCTGGGATATTGTTTCCATCCATCATAGTGTATTTTTTTATAAATGCTAAATCTTAATATTCTGGCTGACGGGCTTTATGGCTGCCCGTTTTCTTACAGGCAGCTAAAAATCATGACATTTATAAATAAGGCCATGGTAAATGGGTTTGTACTTACCTGCCTTTTATTCCCACGATGCTTGTCTGCATCCGAATTACATCTGGCCAAATACTGACAGCGGAGGCTCATCCAATGCTGCCAGCTGTTCCCTGAGCTCAAGAATATGTTCCGCCCAGTAGCGCTCGGTATTGAACCAGGTAAAGGCCATGGGAAAGGCAGGATCATCCCAGCGTCTGGCGAGCCAGCCGCTGTAATGGAGCAGGCGCAATGTCCGGAAGTACTCCACCAGATTCAGTTCAGCGGGATGGAAGTCCATAAATTCGGTATAGCCTTCGAGAACTTCAGCCATCTGCAATGTCTGACTCTGGCGATCCCCGCTGAGGAGCATCCACAGATCCTGAACAGCGGGGGCCATGGCCGTGTCATCAAAATCCACAAAGTGAGGGGCATCGTTGCGCCAGAGGATATTGCCCCCATGGCAGTCCCCATGGACTCGAATGGCGGTGCAGGGATTTTGCTGCTGGATACTGTCCAGCCGGTGCAGCAGATCTCTGGCCAGGGTTTCATAAGCTTCGCGCAGGGAAGCGGGAATAAAGTCGTTTTCCAGCAGGTAGTCCACACTATCAATGCCATAGCGTTTCAGGCTGATCTGGGGGCGGTGACTGAAGGGTTTTGATGCTCCCAGCTTGTGCATTCGTCCCATGGTTCGCCCAAGAATCATCAGGTTATCCAGATTGTCGAGTTCCGGAGCATGTCCTCCCTGGCGGGGAAACAGTGCATAAAGAAACCCTTCAAATTCATGGAGTGTCGAACCCTTGCTGTCGGCCAGAGGGGCTACCACAGGAAGTTCCATGGCCTGAAGCTCAAGACTGAACTGGTGTTCCTCTTCTATTTGCGCTCTGCTCCAGCGATCGGGACGGTAGAATTTGGCAATGATCGGTTGGCCCTCTTCAATGCCCACCTGATAAACGCGATTTTCATAACTGTTCAGGGCAAGAATCCGGGCGTCACTGAGATAACCCCGACTTTCCACAGCATCCAGGACCCGGTCCGGGGTCAGCTGGTCGTAAGGATGTTGAGCTGTGGAATTCATGAAGGCCTCCGGCAGGAGTGAATGGGCTGTGGGGGTGGATTTTATAGTCAATGGCGTTGGCTAGCTACCCTAACCGTTAGAGGTCGAGTGAAGGAGGGGGCTTTGTTGTTAATCTGCTGTCGTGTTATTGCTGCTCCGGAGTTCTGGCAATGGACCAGATATCGACCTGACTGACGCCGGAGCGTTTCAAAAGACGGGCGATCTCACTGACTGTGGCACCGGTGGTCACCACATCATCTACCAGGGCAATATGCTGCCAGGGAGGAGGGTGGTTCAGTGTGAATGCCTGACGGATATTCCGGCGCCGGGCCCTGGCATCCAGCCCTTGCTGTGGGGCAGTGGCTCGGGTTCGTTTCAATAGCCGGTCATCCAGGGCCGGGGGGCAGGTATTCAACTGCCGGCGGATCGCCCGGGCCAGCAGCAGAGCCTGGTTATAGCCTCTTTTACGGAGGCGGGCCGGGTGCAAAGGAACCGGAACCATCGCTTCGGGCCAGGAGCGCCCGATGTACTGATCCTCCAGCAGGTCAACCAGAAGCCCCGTTATGGGGCGAACCAGCTCAAGGCGCGACTGGTACTTGATGGACTGAAGGGCTCGGTTCACTGGAAATGCATAAACCAGTGGGCTGAGACATTGATCAAAATCAGGAGGCTGATTCAGGCACTGCCTGCACAGGCC
Organism: Endozoicomonas sp. Z74; assembly: GCF_057680865.1. Classification (NCBI taxonomy): domain Bacteria; kingdom Pseudomonadati; phylum Pseudomonadota; class Gammaproteobacteria; order Oceanospirillales; family Endozoicomonadaceae; genus Endozoicomonas; species Endozoicomonas sp. Z74. The sequence goes on along the minus strand of NZ_JBLYZI010000015.1, from coordinate 53,512 downwards.
GGTGTCGCTGGAAATCAAAGGCAGCCCGCAGTGGGAGCAGGCGCTGTCAATAAAAGGAAATGAGTTTACGCAGAGCGGGCAGATGGGATTCAGGCATGAAGTGATACCACGGCACAACAGGCAGTGCATGGCAAGATGGCGTTTAATATTTATCCAGTTGTAAACCTGATTGAGATTCATGGATTGACGAAGCTTTTAATTTCGTTATCATCGGGTCAAATCATTATTTCCAATATCAATAAACAGCGGGCAACTGTCCGGTAAAAAGTGTTTTCATCCCGAGGACTTCATGACCCATTCTGCTTCTGATTCCGCCTCAATTCCTGCCGCTGTAATTCGCCATGACTGGACTCTGGATGAGGTGGAGGCCCTGTTTCAAACCCCTTTTAATGATCTGGTGTTTCAGGCTCAGCTGGCTCACCGGGCCTACTTTAATCCGAACCAGGTGCAAGTTAGCACACTGCTGTCGATCAAGACGGGTGCCTGCCCGGAAGATTGCAAGTACTGCCCCCAGAGTGGTCACTACAACACCGGTCTGGAGAAAGAGAAGTTGATGGAGGTACGCAAGGTGCTGGAGGAGGCGAGATCGGCGAAAGCCTCCGGTGCTACCCGTTTCTGCATGGGGGCGGCCTGGAAAAACCCCCCTGCCAGAGATATGCCTTATATTCTCGAAATGATCAAAGGGGTCAAGGCCCTCGGGCTGGAGTCCTGTATGACACTGGGGATGCTGAGCCCTGACCAGGCCAGTGAGTTGGCCGATGCCGGGCTGGATTATTACAATCACAATCTGGATACCTCTCCTGAGTTTTACGGCAATATCATCACCACGCGAACCTATTCAGACCGTCTCAACACCCTTGCCCACGTTCGGGAAGCGGGCATGAATGTCTGCAGTGGTGGCATTGTCGGGCTGGGGGAGAATGAACGTGACCGCGCGGGAATGCTGGTGCAGCTGGCCAATATGCCAAAGCACCCGGAAAGTGTCCCCATCAATATGCTGGTGAAAGTGGCGGGAACACCACTGGAAGATGTGGAAGCGGTGGATGGTATTGATTTTGTCCGTACCATTGCGGTGGCCAAAATCATGATGCCGGCTTCCAATGTGCGCCTGTCCGCCGGGCGGGAGCAAATGAGTGATGAGCTTCAGGCTCTGGCTTTTCTTGCCGGAGCCAATTCGATCTTTCTGGGGGATAAGCTGTTGACCACGGCCAATCCACAAGCCAGCCGCGACCGTCAGTTGTTCAGTAAACTGGGGATCAATCAGGGTGAACAGGCTTTGACCGACAGTGATGATCCTGCACTGGATTATCACTGTCCCCTCAAAGCGATGCACGATGCAGAGAAAAGCAACGACCAGTATTTTGATGCCATGGCGGCTTCGGGTAAGGCCGTTGCCGGAGGCCTGTAGTGGCTTTTCAGCTGGAGCAGGATCTCCGGGGACGTCAGTCTGCGGGGCTTTACCGTAGCCGGAAAACGCTGGACTCTCCCCAGGGCCCGGAGGTTCAGATCGAGGGTCGGTCTTTTCTGGCTTTTTGCAGTAATGACTACCTTGGGTTGGCGAATCACCCTGACGTTGTGGCCAGTTTTCGCCGGGCAACGGAACGCTATGGTCTGGGTGGCGGTGCTTCCCACCTGGTAGTGGGACACAGTCGTGCACACCACCAGTTGGAAGAAGAACTGGCTGAATTTACCGGTCGGGAACGGGTACTGCTGTTTTCCAATGGCTACATGGCCAACCTGGGGGTGATCAGTGCTCTTCTCGGCAAGCAGGATGCGGTTTTCCAGGATCGGTTGAACCATGCCTCGCTGCTGGATGCCGGTCAGTTGTCCGGTGCCCAGTTCCGGCGCTATCTGCACTGTGATGTGGAGAGCCTGGAAGCCCGGTTGCAGAAAACCGAAGCCCGCCGGAAGCTGATCGTCACGGATGGGGTGTTCAGCATGGATGGCAATATTGCTCCGGTGCGGCAGTTAGCCATGAAGGCAAAGTCGCATCAGGGCTGGCTGATGGTGGACGATGCCCATGGCTTTGGCTGTCTGGGAGCCTCTGGTGGAGGAGTGGCTGAACGGTTCGGTCTTTCCCAGGAGCAGCTGCCTGTTCTGGTGGGCACACTGGGTAAGGCATTCGGAACCTCTGGGGCCTTTGTGGCGGGCAGTGAAGCGTTGATTGAAACACTGATTCAGTTTGCCCGAACTTATATCTACACCACTTCTATGCCTCCTGCTGTGGCAGCGGCCACCCGAACCAGCCTGGTGCTGCTCCAGGAGCAGGGCTGGCGTCGTGAGAAACTTCAGCGGCTGATCCACAGCTTCAGGGAAGGCTGTCAACAGCTTGGTTTGCAACTGATGGCATCCAGCACCCCTGTTCAACCCCTGTTGGTGGGCAGTGCTGAGCAGGCCACAGCGCTCAGTGAAGCGCTGGCCGATCAGGGAGTTCTGGTGACGGCCATACGTCCACCCACGGTTCCAAAAGGAACCTCAAGGCTACGGATCACACTGAGCGCAGCCCATGAGCTCCACCATGTGGAGCGACTGCTGGAATCCCTGGAAATCGCTTTTAAACGGACAAATGCCCACAGTGAAGGAAACATGCCCATAGCTAACGAAAAGCCATTGAACGTATCGGATGCCACTTTTTCTTCCGACAAATTGGCAGGAGCGCCTGTATGATGAGCCAGTCATCTGAGTCACCGCCTATTGTATTAATCAGTGGCTGGGCCATGCCCGCCATGGCCATGGAATCGCTGGCTGCTGCTCTGGATAAAGACCATCGTCGTGTTTCTGTGGTTGAACTGCCGGGATTGGTTCAGATAGGCGATTCAGCCAGGGGTCAAAATATCCACTGGGAAGGGTTGCTAACCTACCTTGATCAGCAACTGTTTGAGAAACCGGCGGTTCTGGTGGGCTGGTCCATGGGGGGCGTTCTGGCCAGTCTCTATGCCAGCAGGCATCCGGGGAATGTGGCGGCTGTGGTTAATCTGGCCACCAATGCCTGTTTTGTCAAAAATGCACAGTGGACAGCGGCCATGGATCCTGAGCTGTTTTCCGGGTTTCAGGCCGGGGTCTCAAAGCACTGCCTGCAAACCCTGCAACAGTTTACCCTGCTGTGCAGTGCGGGCAGCATCAACCGGCGTGAAAGAGCCAAAGCGTTGCAGTCACTTTTTCGTGACATTCAGGCAGAAACGGAGCTGGAGCCTACCGTTCTGCAGGCGTTGTTAACGCTGCTGGGAAGCAGTGACATCCGTTCGGCGCTGGCGGATATTCGCTGCCCTGTCTCGCACATACTGGGCCAGGATGATGCTCTGGTTCCAGTGGAGGCTGCTCAAAGACTGTCTGAACGGTATCCGGAGCACCGGGTGCAATCCGTGAAAGGCGGGCATTGTTTCTTTATGGATGACCCGGATTTTGTGGTCAGGGAAATTCAATCGCTGTGTCGTCTTCTATGAATCAACTGAGTTCAATCATTCCGGAAGAGCGTCCGGCTGCGACTATGGACGTCAAGCGACGTATTGCGGCCAATTTCAGCAGGGCGGCCAGCAGTTACGACCAGGCTGCCGGGCTGCAAAACCGCGTGGCGGCAAGAGCGATGCTTGGGTTACCCGGCCTGGAGCAGGGCGGAGAGGACATACAGCAAATACTCGATCTTGGTGCAGGAACCGGTCATCAGACGCGTCAGTTATCGATCCTTTATCCACAGGCTGCTGTCATGGGAATGGATCTGGCCTGGGGCATGGTGAACTATGCGAAAAACACCCAGTCGGATCACCGCCGGATTCACTGGTGCTCGGGAGATATAGAAGCTCTGCCTTTTATGGACTCCGGGTTTGACCTGATTTTTTCCAGCCTGGCGATTCAGTGGTGCCAACTTGACCGGGTATTGAATGAAGTACGCAGGGTTCTTCGTCCCGGTGGCCGGTTTGTCTTTTCCACTCTGGCACAAGGGAGCCTTAAGGAGCTGGATCTGGCCTGGCGTGCGGTGGGGGAATATGAACGGGTTAACCGGTTTGATTCTGAAGTCCTGCAAAAGCAACAGGTCCATAGCTGCTCAATGGTTCCGGTGATGTTCAGTCAGAAGGCGGAAACAGTCTATTACCCCGATGTGATTTCTCTGCTGAGAAGCCTGAAGGCTCTGGGCGTCAATACGGTTCTGGCCGGGCGAAACGGGCTGGTGACACGCAGTAAGCTGAAAGGGTTGCAACAAGCCTATGAGTCGTTTCGGACAGAGGCCGGGTTGCCTTTGACTTACCAGGTGCTCTACGGCGTATTGCAAAAAACAGTTTAAACTACTGTTTTTTCTTCAGCCCCATACGCCATCCCCAATTAAAGAGAGTTGTATCACGATGGGAAAAACCTATTTTGTGACGGGCACGGATACCGATGCGGGGAAAACCGTGGTGACTTGTGGCCTGCTGGAAGCGGCTCGTCAACAAGGTCTGTCGACCCTGGGGTTAAAGCCGGTGGCGGCCGGGAGCCAGAATACTGAAGCCGGTTGGCGAAATGAGGATGCCCTGGCTTTGATGGAGGCCATGACGCTGTCTTTACCCTATGAGCAGGTGAACCCTTTTGCTTTGGAGCCTCCCATTGCTCCCCATATTGCTGCAAGAGAAGCCGGTATTACCGTAACCGTTGATCGGTTGGTGGGGTATTGTCGGGGGGCCATGATGCAGAAGAATGACCTCACGTTGATTGAAGGGGCTGGCGGTTGGCGGGTTCCTCTGAATCATCGAGAGATGCTCAGTGACCTGGCCAGGGCAATGGATATTCCAGTGATCCTGGTGGTTGGCATGAAACTGGGCTGTATCAGCCATGCCCTGCTGACGGCAGAATCCATTGTCAGGGACGGGGTGAAACTGGCGGGCTGGGTGGCTAACCGGATAGACCCCGAAATGAGTCGGTATAAAGACAATGTTGAGACGCTTAAAGCCATGCTTCCCATTCCCTGCCTGGGTGAGGTGCCCTGGCTGGCCAGCGCTGATAAAACGACGGTGGCAGGGTGTTTGGAGGTATCAGGTCTTTTTAATTGAAAGAGTATGTCTCTTTTAAGAAATCAGCACCTTCAACGTGAAGGTGCTGATAACGTTTATACCTTGTTAAGCCTGTTTCTTAATGCTGGAAGTTTAAGAAAGTTATTGTTAAGTTCGCGCTTTCTTAAATCAGCTAGGCTCGATAATTCACCATACGTACCTTTTGGCATTTTAGTGATTTTTTGTTCTGCATCTTTAATAAGGCTATCAACTTCGCTGGTTGTTCTTGCTTGATCTATTTGAAGGCAATATTGCTGTTTCATTAATTTTGCTAAGAGTGATTTTTTTTGATCTTTTGTTATGCTTGGGTAATTGTTAGTTTTTGATCTAAGGTCACTTTCTATGTGAGATCGAAAAGACTTTATCTCCTGATGAGACATTTTATTGATATCAGTCAATAGGTATTGATAGTTTTTCCTTTGATGGGTTTTAAGACTGTACGGGAATCTGGGAGGAGAGGGTGGAGAGAACTGATTCTCTTTTGCCTTAATTAATGCTTTAAAAGCTTCTTTTTCTTGTTTATAAAGCTTCTCTTTCCATGGTTGTTCTTTTATTTTTCTCTTGAAGTGATCTAGCAGTTCAATGCAACTGGCTGAATATATTTCATCTGCCAGTTGTTTTACTTCTGGCTTGGTTTTAACCAGATTAATGACTTCGTTATATTCATAGTCTGTAGTTCCAGGAAGTAATGGAGTATTACTCAATCTTTCGATTAACTGCTCTTCAGTCGGTTGTTGAACTGGTCCATTGGGAAGCGGTTTTCGTAATCCAGGTGTTTGTGGAGATCTTGGATTAGAAGCTTCAACCGATCTTTCAGAAAGAACCTTTCTTACATGGGTCACTAAAAAATCTTTTCCACGACAAAGACCTGAAACAAGGAGTGTTACAGTTGTCTGGCAGACTTTATAGCCAAGGAATAGCCCGCATTTTACGCAATATTGAGCAGCTTTAAGTCCAGTGGATGCCAAAGATGTACCTGCATGCACAGCGAAGTCATATAAGACCTGGGTTGCACTAGGGGGGGGGGGGTGGGTTTGCCATATCTAAGCCTCCAGATACATGAAATCCCATGTACTGTAAATCGTATTGTTTGAATAAAGGCTATTGACCCTGGTGAGATAAAAAGGTTCCTCTGGTTGTTGTGGTGAGCATTTTGAGGAGGGTGTTTTGGGTTTGGTTTTCTTGTCGTAGTTCCAGTAGCTGTTTTCAACTTATTGAATATTAAGTGATTTATAGAATGGCTGCTATAAGTGGTCATGTTTACAGCAGCCGCTATCCAAGGCGTTATTAACCTTAATAGACGCTCACTGAGACACTGACCGGTTGAGTTAGCTCGAGGATTCGAGTCATAAGAGAATCAAATGCTTCTGTTGTGCTTGCCAGTTTATAAGGCCTGCCTTGATTTTCGTCGGTAAGTAACACTGGAATCTGAAGGTAGGTTGAATGGGTATCCTGGCACTTGTTGACTATTGTGAGGGGCTCAGTGCGATCGAGGTGCTTTTCTCCGGTTGCGTACAGCTTGATGATTTGACAGGTGTCAGGCTCATGGCTGACCAGTTTTGATAGTGCTGTTTTATTCCTGTCCAGGCATGACTGGTAACTGTTTGAGTTTTCCTCAATGGCTTTTTCTGGACAGCTGGCTAAACCCGTTACTTTTGTTTCTGAATACTCTGTATTGTAACTGTTGTTGAGCCGGTTTTTTATTTCCGTGGTTGGAGAGACTTGTTGCAACTTTTGATCAGCCAGTATTTTTCTGAGAGATGGGTGGAAAATAGCAGTCAGGAATGGATTCAGATTGGTTTCACCAAAATATTCAATGGGATTCAGTTGAGATAAGTCTCTATCAAGGTAGATGCTTGGGTAATACCAGGGTCTATCGTTTATTTGTCCAGGGGATTGGCTGATCAGGAAGTCCGTGTAATATTCCAGTGCTTTAGGGTGAACGAGCATATATCTTGCTGAGTCTTTTATATCTGCAGGATAGGCGTAGGCTACGGCAGCACCTGTTCCTAATCCTGCCAATGTTGATATACTTCCCAGAACGCCCCATGTCAACGTAGTCATAGTAGCACCTGCCAGGAAAGAGCTAATCAGTTGCTTCGGGTCTGCGTTATAGATTGCTGCGTAAGCATAGGATAACTGCCTTAAATCATCACTAAGGGTTTCAATATTGCTGCCTGAGTAATTTCCTTCCTGAAAGGCTTTCCTGATTTTTACCATCGAGTCCAGTACGTTTTGTGGGATTTTAAAACCCATGTTTTCAAGAGACAGGTCAGGGCTGATAATGACAGTGAGAAGTGTGGATTGAAGCAGCTGCTCTGTTCTGGCAGCTTCAGAGCAAAAGTACTTGCAGGGCGTTGTTTCTTTGTGAGAGTTGTCCTTTTTTGGAATGACAGACGAGTACGCCAGGTTAAACGGGCATAGCAATAAAAAAATAATAGAAAATTTAGTTGTTTTCGATATGTAAGGTGAAACAAAACGGCATCTTAGATGAGGATTCATAACGACTCCTTTAAAGAGGAAGATTGTCTGAGTAGACAGGAAAGTAGTCATGAATCCTTTATCTGTAAAGGAAGCTTGGCTGAGTTTTTCAGTCTTGAATAAGAGACGAAAATCAAATCAGGAAAGGGAATTTAACGAAACGGGATTGGAACAGGATAAATAGAAGAACCGACTGTTATGGGTTGGCCTGATAACAGTCGGAGTGAGTGGATTGCTTATACCCGTTGTTTCTTTATGAAAGCTGGGTTTCCAGAGTGCCAGTGGTTTCTGGCTGGGGTTGCACATCCTCTTTGTTCTGGTACTTCATGACTTCGTCTTCGTTGTAAGTTTTGGCCAGAAGGTAGGCAAAACCGCAGATGGCCGCGGCAAAAATGGCCACTGAACGGACCCCGAGATCATCTCCGATGTCTTTTCCTAACAGGAGGAAGGAGGTGAACAGCAGCATGGCAAAGGTGGCGGCTATTTTCTGGACAAACCAGAAGCCCGCCATATACATACCGGAGTTATCCTGGCCGGTTTTGTTTTTGGAATAGGTGGCAATGTCTGCGGTCATGGCACCAGGCAGTATGGAAAGAATTGCCTGGGGGTAGGGCGACAAGATCACCAGCAGGACGATGAAAATCATTGGAGAAATGCTGCCAAGACCAATAATGGACACCATGGCCAGGGTGATGCCCAGTAGCATAAAGGCCATCTTCATCAGAGGTTTCTTTCCTTTTTTCTTGGAAAGCCGGTTCACCAGCGGGTAGAAGAAAATACTGGCCACTCCAGTAATACTGGCAATGGTGCCCAACATGGCTTCAGACATTCTGGCCAGCACCGTCACATAATAGGTCAGCCCGGTTTCAAACATATAAGTGGCCAGGTAATAGAGAACCAGAATCAGAAGAAAACGCAGGAAAATATGATCGTTTTTAATCACACTGATCGTTGCTGAAAAGGTGGGGCGACGAGTCTGTGAGGGATCGACGTCCTGATAATCGGTTTCTTTGATCAGGAAGGTAGGGATTAGCAGTGCAATAGTACCGATTGCAGCCAGTATCAGAAATGTGATCTGGATGCCATTGACTTTATCAATGCCAAGTTGTGACCCCAGAGTAATCCATATAATACTGGCAAAGGATGCCAGCACCAGCCCGCTGAACCAGAATGCGCCCATAATGGTATTTAAATCCAGCTTGTCATCGGTATGTGGGGCTATTTTTACCTGAAGTGCATAATAGGGAATGTTGTACATGGTATGCGACAGCGCCTGAAGGGCAATACAGGCCGTAATCCAGATGACGTTGAGCGCAGTGATCTCACCTGGATCAGGAATCAAAAAAATCGCCGCCATGAAAAAGAGTACACCCGGGGCCGCCAGCCGCATCATGGGAATGTACTTGCCCTTTGGGTTTTTGCTTCGGTCGCAGACACTGGCGATCCAGGGATCGGTGATGGCGTCAATCATGCGGTTACCGGCCAGAATCAGGCCGATCAGGGTCAGCCCGAGAAACAGGGAGCCCTGAGGGATAACATAAGGAATTTCTGCGTCCAGGGGCGGGAAGAAGAAATAAACCACCCAGAACATGTTGATACCAATGGCGATGCCATTCCCAAAGTTACCCACACAGTAGGTGAGCTTTTCTTTTGTGGTCAGTCGTTGCACGGATTCACTCCATCACAAGCTATCAACGGGACACAGGTGGCCTTGTGATGAAGATCACCTATCGCGCTAGAATGTAAATATTATTCATATTTGAAAAAAGAAGGTAGAGGTTGAGTCAGGAAAAGCGAAAAATTGAGGTTTTTAGTGATGAATGTCATTTTTCCAGGCCTGACACCGAACTTCGCCTATGTATCAGTCATCTTACTGCCTTATCCCTCTAATTTGTCCACTAAATCATCGATCACGGTTCAAAATTGACGTGCATCAACGATATCTGACGTTTATTCATGTTCCTGTTGAAGCAATCTTTACAGTTGCTGAATAATAAAGATGAAAGTTTTTCATTTTATTTGAGTGGCTCTGAACCGATTATCCGGCTCCAGACCCGACTCCAGACTTCTTCAGTCCAAGGGGGTAAACGATGAAGGCAAATCTAAAGTTGATCGCTGTCTGCGCATTCGCTTTTCTGGTTTTTTCTGCTGAGACTTTCGCGGCCAGTATGGGGTATCAACTGGAAGCGCGCTGGGTTGAAGCGCTTCAGGAAGAAGATGCGGATCAAAGGGTGAAGGTCCTTGAAGGGGTGTTTCAGGCAGCGGTCGATGAGCTGGCGAAAACCCCCGACGATGCCGAGCTGTTGATTGTTAAAGGAAACAGTAACCTGGAAATTGCCAATGCCCTCAACAGTATGAAATCCCTCGGTTATCTGAAAGAGGGGCGGAAGGATCTGGAAAAGGCCATTGAGCTGGACCCCATGGCGATGGATGGCATGGCGGAAGCAAGTCTGGCATCCGTCGTTTACTGGGCACCGGGCTGGCCACTGTCTTTTGGGGATAAAAAGAAAGGCCTGAAGCTGTTTGAAGATGCCCTGAAAGAGAACCCTGACAGCCTGGAAATTCTGACTCAATATGGCCATGCCATGAGCGTGGACGGGGAGAAAAATCTTGAACAGGCCCGCTCACTGTTTGAATCCGCACTGCAACAAGTGTCTGCCACTGAAGAGCAGGGGCGAAAAGCCTTCAGCCAGTTCAGGGAAAATGAAATCAAAACGGCCCTGGAAAAACTGTGACCGATGAGTGTCCAGTAAAAACACGACTGTACGACCAGATAGTAAGCGATTAAAACAGACCATATTATTCCGGGGGATGTAATGCTGTACTCCTTAAAGAAGGCCGTTCTTGCCACTGCAATTGCTGCGGTAACCATGCAGGCTGCTGTTGCCAGTGATCTCGAAAAATTGGCTCACGAATTGGAGAAAGAGGTCACCACCAGTCAGGCTGATAATCTGCCTCTGGGGGACGTAAACCCTTTCGAAGAACAGACGGCGTGGAGCCGCTTTATTGACGACTCCACCATGGACGCCAAATTCCGGCTGTCCAATATCAATATGACACCTTCTGATATTTCCTATGATTATGCCGTGACCCGCGATATGGCAGTGGCTCTGGTGAAGCAGATAACTGGGCTGGGGGACAGGGCCGCCGAAATCCTGGTGGACAATCTGGGGCTGGATTATGCTTCCATCAGTGAGGGGATCAATAAGCTGCTGGCTGATGAAGTGAAAAGAAATGGGGATATCAACCAGGGTGGCCTTCAGTTATGGACTGAACTCAGAACCGGTTATCTGTTTGATCTCATTGGTTTTGATCTGGGTTACCAGGGAGGTAGCCTTTATCAGGATGATGGTGAAGGTGGCATTCTGACTTATGGAGGCGCTGAGGGCTATGGCCGGGCCAGTACCGCCAATGTGAAAATGCGTCTGGGCAGCGAGGACAAAAACATTGGAGGCCGTTATGGCCGGGTGATGCTGGAAACCCCTCATTTTGACCGTGATCCTGATGAGTGGCTGTTGGATAAAACCTATGAAGCGACCATGCTCACAGGACAGTGGGGAGATTTCAGTGCCTATGCCATGGATATTACCGCTTATGGTGATATTACTGGCAGTGGCTTTATTAAAGTCGAAGACCGTGACTATTACAGCAAAGCCGGTTTTGACAGTACCCACTCTGTGGGACTGGATTACTTCTCCGATTACGGCATGGCCCGCTTTCAGTCTACCTGGTCCAGTGACTACATGACGTCGAATACCATTCAGCTCGCAAGTGGTTTGCCGGTTGCCTGGTTGGGAGCCAATGTTCCTGCTGAGAAAGAGATGGATTATCTGCTGATTTTCCAGATCTACCATAACTGGCAGGAAGCCAAGGATGGGTTTGTCAACGAATATGGCCGGGCGTTACCGGATCATAAAGCCAAAGTGACCGATTTCATGCTGGGCTTCCAGGCGGATGCACTGTTTGCAGGGCTCTCCTATACCGATGTGGGAGAGAAGGGCTGGTATAAGGCAGGTATCGGGGATGGCGGTCTGAGAACCACTATGGCGGAGCAAACCCTGATTAACCAGTGGCACCGCCCCAATCAGCAGACCTATACCTTTGCCATGGGCTATAACTGGAAAAACGCAGGCCTGCCCGGTCTTGATACCAGCATGATCACCGCCCACTCCAGGGACATTGATATGAGCGAGGTGCTGAAGAGCGGCGATATTGAATACTATTTCACCGGTGAGAAGGAGTTTACTGAAACCCTGTTTGAAGCAAAATACAAGCTCCAGGAAGGCCCGCTGAAAGGTCTCTCTATGCGGGGGATCTATGGCTTTGAGAGCAACCAGGCCAAGGTGAGTGGTTTCGGTATCTTTGTTGAGTACAATGCGACGCTTTTCTGACCATCGTCGTTAATTAATGGGCTGCTGATCAGCGGATGAGGGCGGCCCAGCCTTTCAAAATTATCTATGCCTGATACTTCTTTCAGAAGATACGTGTGATGTTATTTCCACCATTGCCTGATTCTTTAATGAGTCGGTAATGGTGTTTTTTTTGGGTTTTAAAAAGTTAGCGCGTTGCAGGTATTCGTGAGATGGGGCTGTATGGATTCTCCAGCAAGTATCAGGGACATTGCTGGAGAGTTGAGTGAGACTTGGCAGGTGAAGTGGTTGCTAAGGAGTGCTGAAGTAAATCTATGACTGGATCAGAGGGCCGCGCTGGCGGATCTGCTGACCCAGCCAATGGCCGGAGTTCTTAATGGTTCGTCGTCCAGTGGGATAATCCACATGCACCAGCCCAAACCGGGTGCTGAACCCTTTGGCCCACTCGAAATTATCCATCAGTGACCAGGCAAAGTAACCACGGACGTCAGAGCCCTTGTTTTTCTCTTTCAATACCGTCTCAATGTGGGATTTCAGATAGCTGATACGAGGCTGATCATCGACGACCCCCTCCTCCACTTCATCAAAGTAGGCGACACCGTTCTCAGTAATATACACCGTGGGGTTGCCGTACTCTTCACGAACCAGGGTCAGCAGTTCACTGAAGCCTTCAGGGTAAATTTCCCAGTCCATGGCAGTGAACTTATAGGGATCGGCTTCTGGCTTCCGGTTGACAAAGGTGCCTTTTAAGCCGGGAATGAGCCGGTTACCTCTGACAAATTCACGGCTGTAGTAGTTCAGGCCGGTAAAGTCTGTTGGGGTCTGAATAATATCAAAGTCCCCCTGCTGAATCGGAGGGCGGAACCAGCGGAACCGTTTCCAGAGCACTTCCGGATAACGTCCTTTGAACACCGGGTCAAAGGCGATGCCGTTCATGAACGCATTAGCGGTGGCTGCTGCTTCCTGATCAATAGGGCGATTGCCCCTGGTGTGCATGGGCGTATAGCTGAGCGTCAGGCCTGCTTTGGCACTGCTGTCTTCACTGCGGATGGCCTGCATGGCCATGCCGTGTCCCAGCAAAATATGGTGCATTGCTTTCCAGAACGCCCAGGGGCTTTTCATGCCCGGCGCATGATGGCCAAACAAATGCCCAAAGGTAGCGTGTTCCCATGGCTCGTTAACGGTGATCCAGTTTTTGATGCGATCACCAAAGTGTTTTACGACGGTGCTTGTGTAGTTGGCGAAATGGTGGCAGGTTTCCCTGCCCATAAAACCCCCATGGTCTTTAAAAAGGGCTTCCGGTGTATCCCAGTGAAACAGGGTGGTAAAGGGGGTAATGCCCGCTTCCAGCAGGGAGTCGACCAGACGGTCGTAGAAAGCCAGGCCTTTCCGGTTGAGTGGCCCTTTTCCCTCGGGAAAGATGCGGGACCATGAGATAGAGAAGCGATAAGCATCCAGTGATAGCTGGCCCATGATATCAACGTCTTCCTGATATCGATGGTAGTGGTCGCAGGCAATGTCGGCGTTATGGCCGTGATCGATTTTGCCGGGCTTGTGACAGAAAGTGTCCCAGATGCTGGGGCCCCGGCCGTCTTCCTTTACAGCCCCTTCTATCTGATAGGCTGCAGTGGCAGAGCCGATCAGGAAGTCCTTTGGAATACGCAATTGTGATGTCATATGAGCAGGAAAGAATAATGTGAAAAAAATTCAGATTAATCTTCCTTTGTGCCCGGCTAAGTGTCAATCCTAATGTGACAGTTATTCACTTTATCTCGACATGGATCAATAGTCCTGCCATGCGGTACTGTAATCAGGAGCAGGCATACCTTCGGGGGAATTCTTATCCGCCGCCATGGTGGTTATTTCCTGCCTCAGCTTCAGCTCTCCGGTCCAGACGGGAATATCCAGATCTTTTGTGTCTTCATTGGCAGGGCCGCTTCTGACTTTTACGGAGGCTTCTTCAATATCCACAGAAAGAATGGTTGTGGCATTGAGTTCATTTTCTGAGGGAGGCCGAACTTCTTCCCAGCGGCCCGGTGCAATACTTTCCATGAACTGTTTGAGGGATTCATCGATTTCCTCAGGGTTTGATACGGTGGAAAATCGGCCAAATACGACAGCTGAACGATAGTTGGTGCTGTGGTGAAAAGCGGATTTGGCCAGTACCATGCCATCAACAATGGTTGCAGTTAGGCAGCAGTTGCGCTTTGTTACGGCATTGATCATACGGCTGCCATTGCTGCCATGGATATAAAGCCTGTTGCCCACTCTCCAGCACAGCATGGGGATGACGTAGGGCTGTTCGTCAATGGTAAACCCGATGTGAGCCACCCGTGCCTCATCGAAAATACGGTAGAGCATTTCCCGGTCAAAAACGGCTTTTCCGGGGCCTCTTCTTACCCGGGTCTTCGGGGTTTCTGCCAGTTTATCCATGGTTATTCCTTTCTGCTTTTATCCTGATGGTGGCCATGGTATATCCCTGCTGGTTCCTTCATAAGAACCAGTTTGTGAAAAAAAGGGGGACCACATTGGCTGCACCTATAAGCGACAGGGCCGTTCCACTGGCCGAGCTTCGGGACTTGAATGTCAACGCTGAAAGAGACACTCCTCTTTTTCGGGGGCTTTATCTGGAGCTGCGAGCGAGAATGCTGGATGGACGACTGAAACCGGGTGCCCGGATTCCATCTTCCCGGGCGCTGGCCTCTCAGTTGAACCTGGGAAGAAACACCGTTATCTCCGCGTTCGAGCAGTTGCTGGCGGAAGGCTATCTTGAGTCACGGCCTGGATCGGGCACTTATGTGGCCATTGAACTCCCTGACCACTGGTTAGCACCGGTTTCCCCTTCACGGGAAAATGGTAGCGCTGTGCCTGACTACCCTTTGTCGGATGTTGCAGCTGCACTGTCAGGAGAAAAAGTGAGAGCAGGAGGTGGTAATCACAGTTTTTGTGTGGGAGTACCGGACCTTAGGGCTTTTCCACTCAGAACCTGGAATCGACTGAGTCATCAGTACAGCCAGGTGGGTATGGCAGAGCTCATGGGGTACTCATCCCCGGCGGGGCTGCCTTCATTGAGAGAAGCCGTTGCGGATTATGTGCGAAGTTCCAGAGCCGTTAACTGTGAAGCCCACCAGGTACTGGTGACTTCCGGTGCCCAGCAGGCTCTGGATTTATGCGCCAGGCTGCTGTTGAACCCGGGGGATCAGGCTGTTATCGAAGAGCCTGGCTATATGGGAGCGCGGCGGGCACTGATGGCTGCAGGAGCTGAGCTGCATGCTTGTCCTGTGGATCACCAGGGAATACAGGTTTCAATGCTTGACCAGCTGCCGGTGTCGCCCAGACTGGTTTATGTCACTCCAGCCAACCAGTACCCATTGGGGATTATGATGACGCTGGAACGCAGAACGGCCTTATTGAACTGGGCCAATACCCAACAATGCTGGGTGATCGAAGACGACTACGACAGTGAATACCATTACGCTCATCGTCCCCTGGCCAGCCTGCAGGGATTAGCACGACAGCAGCAGGTTATTTATATTGGTTCGTTCAGCAAAGTACTGTTTCCTGGCCTGAGGCTGGGGTATATGGTTCTGCCCCCGGCGCTGGTGGATGTGTTCACCAGGGCAAAAATGGAGCACTCCGGTGAAACAAACCTGCACAGCCAGGCGGTTACAGCCGCTTTTCTTCAAGAGGGGCACTTTGGCCGGCATGTAAGAAAGATGAGGGTGAATTATGGCAGTAAGCTTCAGGTCATGCTGGAGGCGTGCCGGGTGCTTTCACCCTGGTGCAGAATTCACAGTCATGGAGCAGGTATGCACCTTGCGCTTGAGTTGAAGGCTGGTATCTCTGAGGAGGCGCTTGTTGATGCGCTCAGCCAGCATAACCTGCTGTTCTCCCGGCTCAGTCAGTATTATGTGGATCAACCAAAACGGTATGGATTGGTACTGGGCTTTGCCAACAGTTCAGAAGCAGAGATTTTCAGAGGGGTTGGTTTTATTCGGGAGGTGTTGTTGAAAATGGAGGCCGGGAAGGCTGCCAGAGAAAAAGTGGCGGCCCTCAGGTTTTAAGCTGGCTGGTGGAGCGGGTAAGGACTGCCATCAGGGCGAGGAGCCTGGTGTTTACCTAATTGTGCTCCATGCCAGGTTGTGGTGATTTACCGGTTCCAGATCAGCAAAAGCTCCATACTTTTCAGAAGGTGCTTAAAGGATTCGTGAAGTTTTTTTCCTTCTTCCTCTCCGGTCATCAGACAGAGTCGGACGGTTGTACCAGCCAAGTGGGTCATCAGCAGGGCATAATTTTCCAGCTCCGGCAGCTTGCTTTCGTCCACGAAGGGTGAGAGGGCTTCCATCACAATTTTGGCAGACTCCCGGCTGACCTGGAGTTCATCGTCCTTCATGACTTTTTCCGAGGCCAGACCGTACCATATATCCGTGATCACCGGTTCGGCCTTATGCCACTCATAGTACTCATCCATCATTTCCTGAAGCACCTGAAAGCCTTCCTGAAGGCTTTGGATCCCTTGCAGTTTTCGAGCGATCAGAGTGTTGGACGAGTTGATGTACCGTTCATCCAGTGCCTGGATAATGGCTCTTTTATTGGGAAAGTATTGATAAATAGAGCTGGGGGTGATGTTGGCCCGCTCGGCCAGCTCCTGAATTTTCAGTCCACCGGTGCCTTTTTCACTGACGATGTCGCGAGTGGCATTGAGGATGGCATCAACCCTTGAGCGGCTTCGCTCCTGGGTAGGGCTTCTGCGTTTCTGACGGCTTTTTGGGGAATCAATTGTTTCGCTCATGATACAGGTACGCAAGTAATGGCGAGCTGGAATATAACATAAATTCAGTTTTGGTTGATTGGGCCAGGATCAATGTTTCACTGTTTTGTACCGCGGCTGTGTTTATTCAACAGCCGCTGCTGGATGGGTCGACGGGCCAGGCGCTCTGACTCTTTACGATATGTTGGTTTTGGAGACCTGGATCACTTTCTCCACAACACCAAAGCGCTCACTGCGTATCCGGATCCTGGCTTCTCCTGATGCACCGGTGGTTTTGATCCAGAATGCCGTGGCCCCTCCAGTGAGAGCGATCAGCCTGGGACCAATTACATCAACAGGGCCTTCGGTCTCAATACTCAATGCATCACTGGCGTAAGGCATCAGGTGATTACCTTCGTCGAGACACTGTATAACAATGCGAGTTGTGTCGTACGTTGTATCCTCTGTCAGGTGTTCATCATCAATCTGAACATCCAGTTTCTGTTCAAACGATTGACCCCGGTATTGTGTGCATACCAGCCTGTCACCCTGGTAGCCCTCAATTCTGAAGGTGGTGGAGGCATCGCCCCAGCCGCCGACGTATTTACCGTAGAGCGCTACCCCGTCGCTCAGTTTCATCCGGTTCTTTTTCAGGACATAAAGCATTTTCAGTTTGCTGCTCAACGACAGCGCCTTAATACCTACCCGGCTGATTTCAATCAGAATGGATTTGATCAGGCGGCTGTCGGAGGGGCTGAACGGTTCGTTCTCTGCGATCAGGTTGCCGATGAAATTATCGATGATAATTGGTGGGTTGGGCACATGGGGGTATTGTTCCCGGGCCGGATAGAACGTTTCAATAAACTGGTCGTTTTTGTAGAGCTTAACGGAGTCACAGTTGGTAAACACGTGAACATCGCAAAGTTCGCTGGCCGGGTAATCCCCCATTCGCATGTTACTCAGCACTTCCATGTAAGGCTGATCGTTTTGCTGGGAGGCATAAGCTGCTGCCGCGTACTTGGGCAGACGGAACATGTCCATTACACCGTGGTAGCAGATCCGGTCGCCACTGCCGAAATCCTTGTGGGTGTTGTAGTCGAACATGCACCAGCCAATGGCACCGCCGATACCATTGTTGGCGTACATGGCATCCAGCACCCTCAGGTGTCTGAGAGCATGCTCTTGCCGGTGCTCCTGGGAATCAAAGCGTTTGGTGGGGAACATATGGCCATTGTGTTCGGCCACCAGATAGGGAGCGTCGTGGCCGATCACCTCTTTTGGGCTGTCCAGGGCGTGGGTTTTGCCGTTGTGAACAAAGTCGTTATAGGTGTAGACATCTTCAAGCAGGCTGCTGTCTTTTCTGCATCTTACGCCACCTGTTGGTCGAGTGTCGTCCAGTGACCGGGCGATCCGGTTAGTTTCCCGGTACAGCTCATCACAGTCTTCTGATTCATTGATCCGGACTCCCCAGATGAAAATACTGGGGCGGTTCCAGTCTTTTTTAATCATTTCCTCAACATGTTGGAGGGTAATATCCCACCATTCGCCTTTCTCGCCGATGTGCTGCCAGCCGGGAATTTCATCAAAGACCAGAAGTCCGAGTTCATCACAGCGATCGAGGAAATGATTGCTTTGGGGATAATGGGAAAGCCGGACAGTGTTCACACCCAGTTCGTGTTTGAGGATCTCGGCGTCTTTCTGCTGAGCCCTTCTGGGCATGGCATAGCCCACATAGGGAAACGATTGATGCCGGTTAAGGCCGCGAAGTTTCAGGCGCTCGCCATTGAGATAGAAACCGTCGTTTTTATAGTCAACCTGGCGGAACCCGAAACGGAAAGCGTTTTTGTCCAGGGCTTTATTGTCATGCCTGAGAGTTACCTGGAGGGTGTAAAGGTTTGGATTTTCGGTGTCCCAGAGCTTAACGCCCTGCACCGGTTCCTTAATATTCAGTTGCTGTTGCCGGTCACCGCTCAGCGTAATGCTTTTGTTGAAGGTATGGATGCTCTTCTGTTCGTGAACCAGTGAGAAGTCCAGCTCAATGGTGCCGGACTGTTGAGCAAAGTTGTCCAGGTGTAGATCCAGGTCGAGCAGCTTCTCCGTAGAGAGAACCTGCCGGGTTCTGACATGGCAGTTTTCCACAATCACGGGAGCGGTGAATTCCAGCCAGACTTCCCGGTAGATGCCGCCATAGGTCAGGTAGTCAACCACATAACCAAAAGGCGGGATTTCAGCTCTTTCCCGGGAGTCCACATAAACCACCAGGTGGTTTTCCGAGCCGTAATTAAGGTAGCTGGAAATATCGGCTTTGAAAGGGGTGTAGCCTCCCTTGTGCTCCATGACCAGCTGGCCATTCAGGTAGACCCTGGCACAGGTCATGACCCCTTCGAAATGAAGAATTGCCGGTTTTCCCTGTTGTTCCTCCTCAACAAACAGAGTTTTCCGGTAGCAGCTTTCAAACTGGTACAACTTTTCGTCAAAGTTGTTGTAAGGCAGTTCACGGTTGGCATGGGGAATCTGCACGGTTTCGAACTGGCGGTCATCAAAACCGGGGTCCACAAACTCCTGCCTGAAGTCGGGGCAGTACTTCCATTCAAAATTCAGGTGCCTTACTTCTCTCATAGTACAAACCTGCTGCAGAGCGTCCTTCTGGTTTCCGGCCTTGGGCCTGGATGAGCCATTCATATCCGGCAGTGGTTGTGCCGGTCCTGTCTGTCCACGTTTCGAGGGCCAATATCAGGGATGCTCCTGAGAAGATCAATATGAAATGTGATTTTTATTCAGTTTTTATGATTGGCGTCAATTTGAATTGGTCGATTAACCTGCAGATTTCAAGACTTATGCAATATCCGCCCATTTTATAGTGATTGTTTTTCATGTTTCTTCCGGAAGGTCTGTCGTTTAATGCTCCTTGTGAGCATCCACAGGGTTTGAGAGTGGCGAGTGTTGGCCGAAGTAAGTTATGAAGTCGACCTGAGACCCGGGATACCTCTGGCTTCAGTGGATGATCGAACAATAGAAGACAAGCGTACTGTATAAGAAACAGAAAATTACTTTTTGCTACATAACTTGACTTTGAAGCTGAGCAAACGTAAGTTTCAAACAACTGTTTGAATTGATGCTATACTGTTTTCATCACAACAAGAATATTGAGGACGCGTCATGCCAGAATACAAAGCCCCTCTCCGTGATATCCGTTTTGTCCGTAATGAGCTGCTCGGTTATGAAGAGCATTATGCCAATCTTCCGGAAGGTGAAGATGCCACGCCTGATATGGTGGATGCCATTCTGGAGGAAGGTGCGAAATTCTGTGAACAGGTACTGTCTCCCTTAAACCGGGTGGGCGATGAAGAAGGGTGTACCTGGTCTGAAACGGGCGTGAAAACCCCCAGTGGTTTCAAAGAAGCTTATCATCAGTTTGTTGAAGGCGGTTGGCCCTCTCTGGCCAGTGAGGCAGAGCATGGTGGTCAGGGATTGCCCGCTTCCCTGGGGCTGGTGCTCAGTGAAATGATGGGGGAAGCCAACTGGTCCTGGGGGATGTATCCCGGTCTCAGTCATGGCGCCATGAATACCCTGGAAGCCCATGGTACCGATGAACAGAAAGAGGTTTATCTGACCAAACTGATTTCCGGTGAGTGGACCGGTACTATGTGTCTGACCGAGCCTCATTGTGGTACCGATCTGGGTATGCTGAAGACTAAGGCCATTCCTCAGGAGGATGGTAGCTACAAAATCTCAGGCACCAAGATTTTTATTTCTGCTGGTGAACACGATATGGCCGGGAACATCGTTCATATTGTTCTTGCCCGTCTGCCGGATGCCCCTTCCGGTACCAAAGGTATCTCTCTGTTTATTGTTCCCAGGCATCTGCCCGATGCACTGACTGAAAGTAATGGTGTCAGCTGTGGTTCTCTTGAACACAAGATGGGCATTCATGGGAACTCTACCTGTGTCATGAACTTTGATGACGCTACTGGCTATCTGATTGGTCCTCCCAACAAGGGCCTGAACTGTATGTTCACGTTTATGAACTCTGCCCGACTGGGAACAGGGGTTCAGGGTCTGGCCCATGCCGAAGTGGCTTATCAGGGGGCTGTTCGTTATGCCCGTGATCGTTTGCAGATGCGTTCTCTGACTGGACCTAAAAACCCGGATGGCCCGGCTGACCCGATTATTGTCCACCCGGATGTGCGCAGGATGCTGCTGACGATCAAGGCGTTTACGGAAGGAAACCGGGCCCTGGTTTACTACACCGCCAAGAAAGCGGACCTGATGAAAAGCCCTGATGAGGAAGTGCGCAAGCAAGCTGACCTGGAAATGAGCTTCCTGACACCCATTGTGAAAGCCTTTTTGACCGAAACAGGGTTTGAAGCGGCGAACCATGGTTTGCAGTGTTACGGTGGTCATGGCTACATCAGCGAGTGGGGCATGGAACAGAATGTCCGCGACAGCCGTATCTCCATGCTTTATGAAGGGACTACAGGAATTCAGGCCCTTGACCTGCTTGGGCGGAAAGTGCTGATGACCCAGGGCGCGACGATGAAGCCCTTTACCAAAGTGGTTCACAAGTTCTGCCAGGCCCAGGTGGATAATGAAAAACTTCAGGAGTTTATCAAGCCCCTGGCCGCTCTCAATAAAGAGTGGGGCGAGCTGACCATGCAGATCGGCATGAAAGCCATGAAGAACCCTGATGAAGTGGGTGCGGCTTCTGTGGATTATCTGATGTATTCGGGCTATGCCTGTCTGGCTTATTTCTGGGCCGAGATGGCTTTGACTGCCCAGCAGGCTCTGGATGCCGGCACCACTGAAGAAGGGTTCTACACAGCCAAGGTCCAGACCGCCCGATTCTTCTACCAGCGTCTCCTTCCCAGGGCCCAGATGCACAAGGCCTGTATTGAGTCTGGAGCGGATAACCTCCTGTCCATGAAAGAGGACGATTTTGGTGATATCTGATTAGCCGGCTGACGCGAGGCTGATAGCTTGGGCTGCCTTAACGGTGGCCCTTTTTTTGCTCAGCCCTTTTCCTGCTCAAACTGTTTTTTCTTTCTCTCTGGGTTTTCTTCAGCTTCAGGTTTTATGACGTCTCGTCCAGAATCACAAAGCTGAGAAAGGTTGTGGGAAGGGCAATGATCAGGGCAATGGGCAGTACCGGATTTAATAGCATCAGCAAACCGGCGGCGATCCAGATGGATTTGACCCAGCTTCGCTTGATCTGGTGTTTTCTGGACAGCAGGCGTCGTTTTGGATGGATGGCATCCGCTGCAGAATAAGGCTTCTCGAAAGACATAAAGGCGATGCGGATCATGGTTACAGCCAGGGTAAACAGATTGCGCATGGATAAACCTTTCTATTCTATTTAGGGTGAAACAAACATTCCTGCTTTGGGTTAGAGGGTGAAGCTGGATAAGCAATACTGCTTTCAACCCGTGTGCAGATCTGAAGAAAAGCGGCTTATTACTAAATAATAAACTAACGTACCTAATCGGCAATGGGCAGCCAATTCATCACTTTTTTTATTCCAGCCTTGGATTACCCCCCCCAATTTATAGAGTGTTTACATAAGGCCACTTTCATAAGGCGACTTTGCCTGGCTCTAAACCATGGTCTATACAAAACGGCTTAGCTTTTAATTTGTGACCAAGGAGAGCGGTTCAGCCAGAGTGCTGTATCCAGAACATGGCCCCTATGAAGAATAAATTACTGCAGGCAGCTGTTTTTCTGCTGATTTTGATGATTCCTCTGAAAAACGTCCTTTCCGATGAACCCTCTGACCAGGAAACAATGGAGACTGATCGGGTGAAACCCTTTGAATACGATCTCAGCCTTCCTTATAACAGTTTTCGTGAAGAGTCTGGCCTGTGGAATACGCTTTGGGGGCGCCCTTTTCGTGACCACCTGCTGCTGGGGATGTGGACGACCCATTTTCAGAAGGGAGAGGACCAGGAAAATAACAACCAGCTTATCGCACTGGCTTATAAGGGGTATTACGCTGGCACTTTTATCAATACGTTTCGGGATCGGGTCTGGTCTGCGGGCTGGCAAAGGACTTTGTATCAGGACCGTTGGGGCATCTTTGATGTGGAGGCAGGCTATCGTGCCGGAGTGATGTACGGTTACAGCCAGTATCTGCAGCTATTCGGGACTAAGTTCTATCCATTGTTACAAACACTGCTGGACATCGACTACAAGGGGTTTGGTGTCGAGTTTTCCTGGGCCGGGGTGGTGGCGACCGCAGGGTTCTATTATCGCTTTTGATGGCAACGTTCGCTGAATGGGGTTGGTAAATGAGCCTCCCAAGTGATCCAAACGTTTGTTTAAAACGTACTGTCCAACGGCAATTCTCTCCGGTAATATGGCCTCACGGAATGAGATTAACAATAATGAATTCCAGGAGTTGACGGATATGGCCGATTATAAAGCCCCTCTGCGCGATATGCGCTTTGTCATGTATGAAGTGTTTGATGTGGCCAGCCAATGGTCACAATGGTCCGCAACCCGGGAGTTGGTGGATCAGGAAACGGCGGATGCCATTCTTGAAGAAGGGGCCAAGCTGGCTTCCCGCACCATTGCTCCTCTTAATCGTTCTGGTGATGAAGAAGGTTGCAGCTGGAACGATGGCAAAGTCTCCACGGCTGCAGGTTACAAAGACGCCTACGATATTTTTGCGGAGGGTGGCTGGACCGGGCTCGGTGGTAACCCGGCCTATGGTGGTATGGGCATGCCCAAGGTACTGGCCGCTCAATTTGATGAAATGGTCTGCAGTGCCAGCCTTGCCTTTACTCTCTATCCAAGCCTGACGGCTGGTGCCAGCCTTGCTATTGATGCTCATGCCAGCGAATCCCTGAAAGAATTCTACCTGCCCAGAATGTACTCGGGTGAATGGGCAGGCTCCATGTGTCTGACCGAACCCCATGCTGGCAGTGATCTTGGGATTATCCGTACTAAAGCGGAAGACAATGGCGATGGCTCTTATGCCATTTCCGGCACCAAGATTTTTATCACCGGCGGAGAGCATGACCTGACCGATAATATTATTCATCTGGTGCTGGCCAAGCTGCCGGATGCCCCTCCCGGACCCAAAGGGATTTCCCTCTTCCTGGTGCCCAAGGTGTTGGTGAATGAAGATGGTTCACTGGGTGAGCCCAACCGTCTCGCCTGTGGTTCCATAGAACACAAAATGGGTATTAATGCCTCTGCCACCTGTGTGATGAACTTTGATGGCGCCCGGGGATACCTGGTGGGCGAGCTTAATAAAGGGCTCAATGCCATGTTCACCATGATGAACTATGAACGCCTGTTTGTTGGCATTCAGGGGCTAGGCAGCAGTGAAATGTCTTATCAGAACGCCCTTGAATACGCCAAAGACCGGATTCAGGGGCGTTCAGCCACCGGAGCGGTGCAGAAAGAGAAGGCGGCGGACCCTTTGATGGTGCATGGTGATATTCGTCGTATGCTGCTGAACATGAAAGCCCTCAATGAAGGTGGGCGAGCCTTCTCCACTTACGTGGCCAAACAGCTGGATATTGCCAAGTTCAGCGACGATGCTGACGAACGCAAAAAAGCCTCTGCCCTGGTGGCATTACTGACGCCAGTGGTGAAGGCATTTTTGACCGATGCGGGGCTGGAAAGCTGTGTGGCGGGTCAGCAGGTTTTCGGGGGGCATGGCTATATTCGTGAATGGGGCCAGGAACAGCTGGTTCGTGATGTCCGCATTACCCAGATCTATGAAGGAACCAATGGTATCCAGGCCCTGGATTTGCTGGGCCGTAAAATTGCCCTCAATGGCGGGGAATACCTGGAGCAGTTCCTTGGGGAAATCCGCAGCTCTGTTGGACCGGATCAGGAGTTTGCCCAGCCGTTGCTGGCGGCTGCCGATCAGCTGGAAGAGCTGACACGCCAGTTGCTGAGCAAGGCCAAGGATGACCCGAATCTCATTAACTCAGCCTGTGTCGACTACCTGAATGCATTTTCTTACGTGGCTTATGCCTGGATCTGGTCGTTGATGGGACAGGCTGCGGCGGAAAAACTGGCATCAGGTGACTCTGAAGAGGCCTTTTATCAGGCCAAGCTGCTGACTGCCCGTTATTACTTCAAGCGTTTGTTGCCGCGGTTTGAAAGTATGGCGACGGCTGCGCTTTCAGGAACCGAAGAGTTGTTTGCCCTGAGTGATGAGCAGTTCTGAGGCATCGGGTTTGTCTATAGTTTAAATAGCTGGATCGTTGTTTTTACAGGGATGTATGCAAGGAAGCACCCAATAATGTAGAGGCAGGAAGCCCATTGATGTCATATCCAGCCAATTAACCTCGCGTGGCGGGGTTTTTTCTTGGGTGGACAGCCTTGGAAAAGGCTCTTTTTGACATGAAAGCAGGTGCTATTCACGTCAAAGCAGACACTACGGATGGTGAAGCTGACTATGGTGGGTCAAAATAATCGAAGCGAATGGCTTGGCTGTTTCTTCTTTCTTTTTTTATGGAATTGTATTCCTTTTTCCCAATCAGAAGCCGATGAACCTGAGGATTATGCCAGCCGGTTTATGCTCAGGCAGAATAATAGTCAGCAATGTCTGGCAATCAGAGAGTCCAGTAACGACTCAGGAGGTTGTTTTCCAGGCAGTGATGGCAAAACGATGGTTTGTTACAAAGCGAACGAAGCGGTTCTTGAAACCTGTGACGACACTGATCGGTTTCAGAAATGGGTTTTTGATTTCCAGAAAAAAAGAATTTACTCAGACAGTTATGCCTCAAGCCTCTGCCTGACCCGGCAGGACCAAAAACTATCAATGGAGCCTTGTAAGCCCGGAAACTTAAAGCAGGCCTGGTATTTCAATCACCAGGAAATATTGAACAGCCGGGTCGATTTTCTTGAGAAGCATGGGTATGTGAAGTTAATAAAGAACCTGGGGCAGATAAAAGAGCCTTTATCATCCCTGTTTTCTGAGTCTGAGATGGGGGACGATTTCTGTTATAAAAGTCCATTTACTGGCAGGGTTGAGTGCGATAGCACTCTTTTCAGTGACACTGACTTTGCTCAAAGAGTGGTGGAAGAGAATTTTTTGCTTAAATCCGACAGCGGTTGCCTGACCCTGGGCAGTCCGGATGAAGATTCGTATGTCTGCCCTGTGGAGAATGAGGTTGATGAAGCCATTTGCAGCGGAAACACCATGGTCACTTTGCAAGGCTGCATTGAGCATGAGAAATCTCAGGGCTGGCGTTTTGATTTTTCAAAAAAACGGCTTTATTTTCTTGCGGATAAAAAGCACTACTGCCTGACTCGGGGAGGAGCGACTTCCGGCCTTCTACCTTGTGAGGATAGCGATACTCAGTGGGTGTTTAACCAGGACAGGGCTCTCGGTTACAAACTGGAAGGTCAGGACAACATAGAACTACTGAACCTGGTGGATCAGGAAACCGGGCGAGATCACAAGCCGTTTCGGTTTCAGATGTTTGGCTCGGAAAATGGGTACCACTCCTGTTACCGGAGCCCTGTTACCGGAAAGATCAACTGTGGCTCCACACCGGCATCTCAGGATTCCTGGGCGCCTTCTACTGAATGGTCGTGGGTTTCGAAAAAACTGACAGAAGATCTCTTTATCACTAACCGCAGTGAAGGAACCTGCCTGTCTGTTCAAAACTGTTCTTCTGGTGACAGCGGTCGTTATGACTGTTATGGCGGTACCGCGGTAAAGATGAAGTCCTGCCAGAGCAACAGCAATCAGATCTGGAAGCATGATCTGCGTACCAAAAGACTGTTCAGTAAAAAAGCCGGTGAACACTTTTGTCTTAGCTGGCGTTCAGAACAGCTGACTCTGGAACACTGTCTGCCCGGCGGTGCCTCTTCCCAGCAGTGGTATTTTGCCAGAGGCAAAGGGTACGGTTCCTCTGAGTGGGGACTGCTCCGCTTCTTTGCCCATGGCTTGAAAGACCCATATCCGTATTTAAAAGGGCTGCTACCTCCTGGGCAGTATGATGCAAGGCATGACAAAGCAGCTCTGCCAGCAGTGAAGATCGAGTATGAACCCCTCTACTGGAGTGAGGAGGGCGAAGATTGCGGTTTTCACCCGGTTACTGGAGCAGAGGGGAAGCGCTGTTTTAAATAAATGCCTCTTTCTGATAGCCCTGTGCCAGGCAGAACCGGTCAATCAGTGACTCTACCAGGCGATCAGGAGGGGACTGTATTCCAGTTGGCCAGGTGTCAGATACCAATAGTGCTGCACTTTCGTTGAACAGCGTAAAAATCGGATCCATAAATTTCATCAGTGTGGGTTCTTCCAGGATAAAATTAAGGGCGGTTTTATTGTTTTCTACTCTGCTGCCCTGGAATTCCTGACCGTACTCATCTTCGGCCCCCATATTGATCAGCACCGCCTTTGAGTCAATAAAGGCTCTGACTGGATAGTTTTTTTCTATTACGCCAGGGATTCCAGTAGCGGTAATTACAAAATCGCTGGTTGAAAGAGCATGCAGGATGGATTCTGTATCTGTTGAGCTAATCCAGTGGATGCTTTCAGGTAATCGAAGATTCGATTGCACTTCAACAACGGTGATGCTGGCCTGTTTTTGCAATAAAGCACGGCATATGCCCTGTCCTACCTTTCCATAGCCAAACAGAAGAACGTTTTTTCCCTGTAGATCGCCATACCCTTTTTGCTCCATGGCCCGGAGTAGACCATCGCCGGTACCGAGAATGGTTTCCGCTTTTTTTACCCGGGTTGAGTCAATATCAATGCAGGTTTTGTCCTGAACATCCTGGTAATGCCTGAGGCCGCTTCGGGTGAGCTCCACATAACCGGAGCCTGCCTGACAGAAGGCATTGGCTCCGCAGCAGTCGAGAATGACATCAAAGGAGTGGGAGGGAGGAACTTCCGGCAGACACTCGACGCCTTCTTTTTGAAGCAGCTCCAGTACCTGCTGGTCCGGTGGAATAATCGGTGGCCAGGAAACGGTCAGCTCTGCTTCCGATGCAAGCATGGGTAGCAGAGCAACCTGGGTGTTTCGGGTAAGAGGAGCCCCATAAAGCACTTTTCGCCCGGCCAGAGGCTTTTCAGTGGCAAAGCGTTGAAACTGCTCCTCCAGACAGGGGTATTCCGATGTCGAAAAGTTGCTCTTGACGGCTTGCAGTGTTTTTTCTAATAAGGACATTTTATCACCCGGTGCCATTGATTATCGGTCACTGGCAAAGAGTATCGGAGAACCGGCATTGTGCAAACCAGATATCAGATACCGATCGCAAGTTTGCCAACTTTACCATCAAAAAACCGTTTGCTTTCTTGTTGTTCGTGGTGGTGGGGAGCGCAAACTGTTTTTCTTTGGCTGTGGGTATTTGTTTAATTCGGTTGCTTTAAAATAGGTGAGAAATGATTTACTGTAGCGGTCAGCCTGACTCTGTTGACGCCAGGTAACAATAACAATAAGGAGCTGCCTGTGAACGAAGTCCTGCAATGGGGGCTGGAGCTGATTGCCTGGATCCAGTCTTACCGAACCCCTGTTCTTGATGAACTTATGCGACAGATCACCAAGTTTGGTGGGCGATATTATATCTATCTTGTTCCTTTTATTGTGTGGTCGTTGAACTTCCGTTTTTCGCTCCATATCTGCTTTATGTTTCTTCTGTCGTTTTTTGTCAATATGGGGTTCAAGGATGCCCTTGCTCACCCAAGGCCTTTTGATCTGGACCCGGATATTTCCCCGGACCGGGAGTATGGCTATGGTCTGCCCAGCGGGCACGCCCAGAATTCTGCATTGCTGTGGATCATGCTGGCTGCAGGCACCGCAAAGAAATGGTTCTGGATTCTGGCATTGACCATGGCGCTGCTCATTGGTCTGTCCAGAGTATATCTGGGAGTGCACTTTCCTACCGATGTGATGGGAGGCTGGTTTCTGGCGGCTGTTCTTCTCTGGGGGTTCTACGCCTGGGGAGGTTCAGTAGCCCAATGGATGGCAAGCCAGTCCGTCGGGCGGCTGATTATTATCCTGACGTCGGTGCTGACAGTTTTCTCCGTTGTCTATGTATGGCTTTCTGAAAGTCCGGTAATCACCATTCTGTCTGCCCTCAGTTTTGGCTTTGGGGTTGGAGCCATTATTGCTTCCCGGGTAATGGGGTACAGCGGGCATGGCCATTGGTGGCAGAGGCTGCTCCGTTACCTCCTGGGAATGGTTGTGCTGCTGGCTTATATGAAATTTGCGGGAGGGTTGCTTCCAGATGAACAGAATTTGCAGTACTACCTGACCCTGTTCCTGGCCAATGTGGCTGGCGGTTTATGGTTGTCGCTGGGGGCGCCCGCCCTGTTTATGTTGTGTGGCCTGTCACCCAGAGTTGAAAAGTCATCCGAAAAAGGGGTGGTGCAGTTGCAAAACTGAATCGTCAGGTTTCCATATCGAGCGCCATAAGCTCACTCAGGTGGCGCTCAGCATCCGCAATGAATCGTTCCAGCCAGGACTGCAGCTCAACGGGAGTCAGGCTATCCAGGCAGTATTGAGACCAGAAAATGGTTTTTTCTTCGTATTGCCCTATGATGTGAGCAGGCCACTGTCTGCCAAACAGGTTGGTGGCGGCCAGTATTTTACGAGTGTCGTCCACTTCGCCCAGTTCACAATACAGTAAAACCCACTTGTCTTCGTGACAGGAAAGGTAAATATCGAGTTTGCCATCAACCTCCATGATGTAAAGTCCTTCCCGGGTAGGCTCCAATTCCAGCCCAATAGTCAACAGAACCTGTTTGACCAGGTGTTCAAATTGAGCGTTCATTGTTTTCTCCTGAGGGGGTGATATGTTTCACCGAAAAATGCTGGTTCATTCCGATTAAACTTCCTCCATATTTGGATTTAGGCCAGAAATGCTCAGTAAACCATGTGTTAAACGTCTTTGAATTCGGGAACCGGAACTCGCCAAAATTGGGGTCAAAAAAGGTGACTGCGCTGTTGTCTGGGTCAATATGGGCTGATATTGCATGGCCTTTGTTATGGCCTCCAATGGAAATCATTTTCAGGGGGGATGATGATTTTTCCGGGTCGGTAATGGCTTCGGCCAGTTTTCGTGGGAAATTACCTGGGTGCTCCACTTCGGGGTCGACGGGCATGTGTTGGTCGTTATGAAAGCCTGGATCACTATAAGTGATCTCGTTAAGGGTCATTCCATGCATGGGCAGCCATTGAGCCTCGTAGTAAGGCTGGTTTCCTTTTCCGGCTTCCTGCAATGCCCTTATTTCCTCGAAGACTTCTGGATTAATGTCTCCTTTTTGGCAGCCATCATAAATTTTGTGAAAAAGGGAGGTACCCTGGCAGCGATGTTTTAACCAGTTCAGGGACAGAGCCCAGCAGACACCTTCCCGGGTAGAGCTGTCCCACACCATATTTTCCAGCCATTTTCCCTTTGCCTGGGAAAATTTGAACGTGACTTCACCTCCTGCTTCTGTTGAGGAATCCCTTACCGGATTGATGCACCTCCATATCAGGAAATGAAATATTTTACTGCCCAGGTTAACGGCTTTTTTTCCAACGGCCTTAATGGTATTTAAAAAAGAATTAGACGGTTTTCGAGACTTGGCAATAGCAATCAGCCTTGATTCCAGAGGGGGAGGCTCTGGAGGGGCGTGTTGAGCTTCTTCTAAAATGCTTGCCTTTAGCCTGGCAATCAGGTCCATTAATTCATCGCGACCTTCAGGAAAGACAGCAGATAATGAAAACGCACCTATTTGAGTGGTTTCAGAGGCCGGTGTGTCGGGACTGCCATTGCCGTTATAGCGGGTGAAGGCTGGGCGAGATGGATCAATGGGGTCCATTGTTTTCCCTGCGTTATTTCTGCATATCCCGAATCAGCAGACTCATACCATCCGATAGTTCATGAATGGCCTGTGGGGCATAACTGATTTCCAGCCATCTTTCCTTTCCCCTTGTGGTTCTGGCAGGGTAGAGAATCCAGCAGAGCTGCTCCTGCCATGAGCAGTTCGACTCCAGCTGGTTACTGACGCCATAGACGGACAGGCTTCGATTGTCTTTTTGCAGGCCATACTTTCCCTGCTGGTTTCGGGTAATGACCAGCAGCCCTTCTTTGTTGGCACGGATCTGGAAAAACAGGCTGGGCTTTTGCTCCTGTTGGTGGGTGCTATAGACGGCGTTAGCCTTAAGCAGGCTGTTCAAATAGCTTTCCATGGCTGTGCGCCGCTCATCCGTTGACCGGTTTGTTTTCATTTCCACAGCCATCTGTTCTGCAAAGGTATCGGGAGGCTCAGTGGCTATGATCTCCATAATGGGGCTGTTTGAGAGGGCGGGTAGAGAGAAAGCGGTTAACGCAACAAGGAGGAATCTGATCATGGAAGGTCCGCTGTCAGTGTTTTTTCCAGGCAATAAATGAAGTTATCGGACAATCGGAGTCTGGTTTCACCGCATTTATTCTGCCGGACGTCCACCGGTTAACTGTATCCTACGATTTTTAACATAACGAACGTTCGGCAGGTTATCAATGAGTTCTAGTCTGGAGCGACTCTCAGTACTTCCTCAATGGTGGTCAAACCACTGGCGATTTTTTGTGCGCCAGAGAGTCTCAGGCTGTACATCCCTTCTTTTATGCACTGGCGGTGCAATTGAGGCATATCCGGGCTTTCATTGATCAGAGCCTTGACTGGGTCACTCATCACCAGAATTTCGTAGAGCCCGGCACGACCCCGGTAGCCGGTTTCGCGACAGTCCAGGCAGCCCACTGGTTGAAACACCTCTGCCGGGGCGGATGCCGCCCAGGGTTTGGTCAGCGCTTTCCATCCCTCTTTATCCAGAGGTGTACGAGCTTTACAGTTGGGACAAAGGGTTCTCACCAGCCGCTGGGCCATCACTCCCAGCACGGTATTTTTGATCAGGTATGGGGGAACACCCAGCTCCAGCAATCTTGTCAGTGCTGAGGGGGCATCGTTGGTGTGCAGGGTTGACAGCACCAGGTGGCCGGTCAGTGCCGCCTGAATGGCCATCTCAGCGGTTTCAAGGTCCCTTATCTCCCCAACCATGATGATGTCAGGGTCCTGCCGGAGCAAGGCCCGGAGTCCTGTAGCAAAGGTCAAATCAATATTGTGCTGCACCTGCATCTGGTTGAAGGAAGGTTCCACCATTTCGATGGGGTCCTCAATGGTACAGACATTCACTTTATCCGTAGCCAGGAGCTTCAGTGTTGAATAGAGGGTGGTGGTTTTTCCCGAGCCCGTAGGGCCTGTGACCAGGATGATGCCGCTGGGCTGGCTGGACATGGAAGTCCATCGTCTTTCATCCTCACGGGAGAAGCCCAGGTCCCCAAAGGATTTCACCAGCACTTCCGGGTCAAAAATACGCATGACCAGCTTTTCGCCAAACGCCGTTGGCAGGGTGGACAGGCGCAATTCGATTTCAGAGCCATCGGCATTTCGGGTTTTCAGGCGCCCGTCCTGGGGTTTGCGTTTCTCCGCAACGTTCATGCGGCCCAGGATTTTCAGGCGACTGGTGACCGCAGCGGCCACTTTGGCAGGCATCTGATAAATCAGGTGCAGAACCCCATCGATCCGGAACCGGAGGTTGCATTGTTCCCGTCGGGGCTCAATGTGAATATCACTGGCACGTTGCTCAAAGGCGTACTGCAATAGCCAGTCCACAATATTCACAATATGCTGGTCGTTGGCATCCGGGGCCTGCATATTGCCCAGTTCCAGCATCTGTTCAAAATTATTGAGGCTGGTGGAAGCGACTCCGGAGTCGGAGCTGGCTCCCATGATGGACTGGGCCAGGCGGTAAAATTCAACGGTATAGCGGCGGATATCCGCCGGGTTGGCCACCACTCTGCGCACTTCCCGGCGGTTCACGTGGCGCAGATTGTCTTCCCAGACTTTGTGCCAGGGCTGGGCTGAAGCGACCACGATTTCCTTATTATTGACTTCAACGGCCAGAATCTGGTGGCGCATGGCATAAGCGTGGGACATGATCGGTGTGACCGAAGCGACATCGATTTTCAGTGGGTCGATATGGAAGTAATCCTGGCCGGAAAGCTCCGCCAGCCATTGGCATAGATATTCCATATCCAGCTTCTTGCCCTTGCGGCCAATATCGTCCAGCTCAAGGCTGGCAATATACTCAATGGGGTTAAGACGGAGTTGCTCCGGAGTCCGGTGACTGGCCAGAACTTCATCTGCGGTTGACTGGTCAATGTGCATACTTCTGACCAGGTCTGACACGACCATGGGCAGATCCAGCATTTGTTCCCGATGTTGCAGTCCGGAGGCTTTCAAACCGATCACTTGGAATTCCGTGTTTTATGAATAAGCTGCGGTGGATGGAAAGGGCTTATTCTCTCTCTTTTTTCGGCGGTTGGACAAATCCATTGACCTTCCATGGGGAGAAAGGCCGGGATTAGAGCAGAAGTAGCGCCAGCAGTTGAACACACACCAGCACCGTAATGCCCTGACAGAGCGTGGCCACCGTCAGGGATTTTAAAGCGGTGGCGGTATCCATTCCGGTGAATTCGGCGATCACCCAGAAAAAGCTGTCATTGACATGGGCGATGGTCATGGCTCCACCGCCACAGGCGAACAGGGCCAGTAACCGGCCGGTGGTGCTGTCCAGTCCCAGGGCCGGTAGCAAGGGCTCAACGA
Source organism: Endozoicomonas sp. Z74 (assembly GCF_057680865.1). Lineage (NCBI taxonomy): Bacteria > Pseudomonadati > Pseudomonadota > Gammaproteobacteria > Oceanospirillales > Endozoicomonadaceae > Endozoicomonas > Endozoicomonas sp. Z74. The sequence goes on along the minus strand of NZ_JBLYZI010000015.1, from coordinate 20,293 downwards.
GCACAGATGCGGTGATCAATGCCACGGTGGCGGAGCCTTCGGCGGTTTTGATCAGGGCCGCCATCATGAAGGGCATCAGCAGGCCCAGGTGAATCAGGCCTGAGTGTTCTGTGAGAAGCTGAGCCAGCCCGCTGTTTCTCAGGATAAAGCCAAAAGCCCCTCCACAGCCCACCACCAGAATAATTTTGCCCCCGGCCTCAAGGCCTTTTGTGATGCTGGCCTGAAGGCGATGCCACTGGCTCTTTCTGGCCAGGGGCCAGCAGAAAAGGAGGCCTGCCAGCAGGGCGTTGACGGGTTGTCCGGCGAACGCAAGCCACTGACTAATGGGGCCACTCCTGTCGGTCATTAACCCTCCGAGGGTAATCAGAATGATGGGCACCAGAATCGGGGTCACCGCTGGAATAAAATGGATCGGGAGCGGGTCTGGCTCTGTGGTGGCGGTTTGTTCTTTTTGCGGCATCTGATGCCGGGTTGTTAACGCCCAGGCGAAACCGGCCAGTACCGCCATGGTAGAGATTAACAGGCCTGAAACCAGCACAAGGGATAGCTGTTGTGACAGTTGCAGGTTGGCTACTGCTGCCAGTGGCCCGGGAGTGGGAGGCACCAGAGTATGGGTTGCATAGAGGGAGCAGCCCAGCACGGTACTGAGAAAAACGGGGGAAACCCGGTGTTTTCTGGCCAGATAGCTTCTTACCGAGTTCAGGATGACAAAGCCCGAATCGCAATAGATGGGAATGGACACGATATAGCCGGTAATGGCCAGGGCCAGGGCCGGGTAACGGTTATTCAGCCGGTTGATCACGCCTCGGGCGATGGTTTCGGTGGCACCACAATGTTCCAGTATGACCCCCAGAAGCGCTCCCAGGGCAATGGTCAGGCCAATGTCTCCGAGGGTTGATCCAAACCCCTCCATCACCAGTGAGGCAACTTTGTCAGGCTGAAAGCCGAAGCAGATACCCGCAAAGTAGCTGGCCGACAGTAATGCCAGGAAGGCTGGCCATTGCCAGCGGACGGTTAGCAGCACCAGCAGGGCGACCGACCCGATAAAACCGGCCAGCACAGTGAGTAAAGGGGTCATGGCACAAGGAAAGGCCTCAGAAAATGCTTATTGTTCAGTTTGTCAGGTAAGCAGCGTAGCTGATTCTGTCAAAAGACCCACATTTTCAGCCGCAGCCTGCCGGGCTTATGCTTTCGAGCATAAAATTTAGTAGAGCGAGTCAAATCTTTCGATGGATTCGTGCGAATAGCCGGTCTATTCAATCGAATTCATCGAAAGATTTGGCCGCTCTTTCTGGATTTTAGGCCGAAATTGTCGTAGGTCCGACAGGCTGCTTGGTCCTGTTGCCGTTATGTTGGTTCTCTGGTGAGTAATTCAAACCCCCTTTCTGCCTTGCTTTTATCTGAGGGCATCAGATCAATGCTCTGTTTCAGTTGGTCTGCAACGGCATCCAGGGCGTGTTCATCGCCTTCAATCAGTTCCAGTTCCAGCTCACAGATTGGGCTGGTACGCCCGGCTGCTTCCACCTGGCCGGTATCCAGGGCGGCTTCTATCACTGCCCTGGGATTCTGCCAGCGAAGGGTCCAGCGGGTACGGGTAAAGTCGGTGGTGAAAAGGGGCTGCAGCTGATCAACATCAATGCCTTTAAGGGACTCTGGCCAGACTTCAGTTAGGAGCGAGCCATTCAGTTGTGCCTCAGGCAGAGGCCACTCCCATTCACCACGGCGTGTCAGGCCATTGATGCTTTCGCCTCTGGTTTTCAGTGTCTGGATAAAGCCGCCATTAAGGGTGCGGATTCTAAGGGCTACCCGGGCCTGGTTGAGTCGCTGATCAGGGGTATCAAAATACCGGTTGCCCAGTTGCAGGGTTTCCGGAGCCTCCAGGGCATGAGCTTGCCAGAATGGCAGGTTTCGGAGTTTTTCTGCCTCAGTCCGGGACAGAGACAGTTTCAGTTCAGTTTCAATACTCATCGTTTATCCATGCTTCCGGAGGCCAGCGAAGAAAGGGGCGGATTCAGGGAACCGTTTGTCCTGGCAATTGTCTTTGTGCTATTGCTTGGTGCAATAGAGATCAACCCGGGCTCTTGGGTAAACAGGCAGGAACCCGGACTGACTTCTATACTCTCGCGTTCAACCGAAAGGATTTGCCAATATGCCAACCAGCAACCTTCTGTCGAGCGTTTTCGGGCGCTCACCCATAGGGCCAATACAGAAGCATATTACCACTGCCCATGAATGTGCGTCACAGCTGGAGTCTTTTTTCGAGGCGACCTTTGCTGCCAACTGGGATGAAGTCCATAACATTCAGCAAAAGATTATCCGGCTGGAGCACGAGGCGGATGCCATCAAAAGAAGCGTTCGTCTGTCCCTGCCGAAAAGCCTTTTCCTGCCGGTTCCCCGCACTGACCTGCTGGAAATTGTTACGGTTCAGGACAAAGTAGCAAACCGGGCCAAGGACATTGCCGGGCTGGTGGTGGGCAGAAAGATGGTGATTCCTGAGTCCATGAGAGAAGACTTCCAGGCTTACGTACGTCGCTCCATTGCCACCTCTGCCCAGGCGCTCAGGGCTATGGATGAGCTGGATGAGCTGCTGGAAACCGGCTTCAGGGGAAGGGAAGTGGATCTGGTGGAGCAATTGATTGAAGAGCTGCACGAAATTGAAAGCGAGACGGACAGGGACCAGGTGAAGATTCGCAGGATGCTCTTTGGGCTGGAGCAGGAGCTCCCTCCGGTGGATGTGATGTTTCTCTACAAGATCATTGACTGGGTGGGCGACCTGGCTGACCGGGCTTCCCGGGTGGGCAGCTACCTGCAGTTGTTGCTGGCCCGCTGATAGTGGGCCAGACAATCGTGACCGGGGCATGACTGATGACCATTATCTCTGAATACGGAACCCTCCTGCTGGTGCTGGGCTGTCTGTTCGGGTTTTTCATGGCCTGGGGAGTGGGAGCCAACGATGTGGCCAATGCCATGGGAACCTCTGTCGGTTCCGGGGCTTTGACCGTCAAGCAGGCCATTATCATTGCCGTTGTGCTGGAATTCACCGGTGCTTATCTGGCAGGTGGCTCAGTAACCGACACGATCCGCAAGGGGATCATTGATCCTTCCATGCCCGAGCTGGTGGCCAATCCAAACCTGCTGGTGTATGGCATGCTGGCATCTCTGTTGGCTGCAGGCAGCTGGCTTTTGATTGCCACCCATTATGGCTGGCCAGTGTCGACGACGCACTCTATTGTCGGAGCCATTGTAGGGTTTGCCGCCGTTGGAATTGCTCCGGCTGCCGTGAGCTGGGGCAAGGTATCCACCATTGTGGCCAGCTGGGTGGTTTCCCCGCTGATGTCGGGTCTGATGGCTTTTCTGATTTTCATGAGTGTCCAGAGACTGATTCTGGATACTGAAAACCCTTTTCGTAATGCCAAGCGGTACATGCCCCTGTATATGTTCCTGGTGGGTTTTATGATGTCCATGGTGACGCTGGTCAAAGGGCTGAAACACATCGGGCTGCCCCTGGATCACAATGAAAGTGTTTTGCTTTCTCTGGTGCTAGGCCTCCTGCTGATGCTGATTGGCAAGGCCGCGCTTTCCAGGATCAAAGAGGATGTTCAGGCGGACAAGTCCTTTCACTTTTCTAGTGTGGAAAAGGTCTTTGGGGTCATGATGGTCTTCACCGCCTGTTCCATGGCGTTTGCCCACGGCTCCAATGATGTTGCCAATGCGGTGGGGCCTCTGGCGGCAGTGGCCAGCATTATCCACAGTGGCCAGGTGGCCGGAACATCCGTTGTGCCCAGTTGGGTTCTATTGCTTGGGGCATTGGGAATCGTGGTGGGGCTGGCCACCTGGGGTTATAAGGTCATGGCGACCGTAGGCTCCCATATCACTGAACTGACGCCCAGCCGCGGCTTTTCTGCAGAACTGGCAGCGGCTTCCACCGTGGTAATGGCCTCAGGCACCGGGATGCCGGTATCCACCACCCATACCCTGGTCGGTGCCGTTCTGGGAGTGGGACTGGCCCGGGGGATTGGGGCATTGAACCTGAGGGTGATTGGTACGATTTTCATGTCCTGGTTGATTACCCTGCCAGCGGGCGCGCTATTGTCCATTATTTTCTTTCACGGCCTGAAGGCTTATTTTGGATAACCATTATTGGGTTGGTTCCAGCACCTTTCTCTGTATATCATCACTGTTAACAAAGCATAAATACATCTGCTGTTTACTGGATGATCCACTGGAAGGTCATTATGTCGGCTATTGTTCAGCCAGAATTCAAAAGCGCACTGTCCCGGCTGATAGAGATACCCTCTGTCAGTTCCACTCTTCCTGAGCATGATATGAGCAATCTGCCAGTGATTCATGAACTGGCAGGCTGGCTTGAATCAATGGGATTCAGCTGTGAAATACAGCCCCTGCCTGATAACCCCCGTAAAGCCAACCTGATTGCCACTCTGGGCAGTGGACCAGGAGGGCTGGTGTTGGCCGGTCATACGGATACGGTCCCTTTTGATGAACGTCTCTGGCAAAGTGCTCCCTTTGCTCTGGAGGAGAGAGATAACCGCTTCTATGGTCTGGGTGTCTGCGATATGAAGGGCTTTTTCGCCCTGGTGATGGAAGCGGTAAGAGACTATCTGGACCGGCCCTTGAAAGCGCCATTAATTGTGCTGGCAACTGCCGATGAAGAGTCTTCCATGAACGGGGCCAGAGCACTTGCGGCATTGGGTAAGCCTGAAGCACGCTATGCCCTGGTGGGAGAGCCTACCGGCATGAAGCCCATTCATATGCACAAGGGAATTATGATGGAGCGGATCCGGATACTCGGGCAGTCTGGTCATTCCAGTGATCCCTCTCTGGGACGAAATGCCATGGAAACGGCCCATCGGGTCATTTCTGAATTGATCCGGTTCCGGGAACAATTGGCCGACCAGTATCAGAACCCCGGATTTACCATACCTGTCCCTACGCTCAACCTGGGTTGCATTCATGGGGGAGATAACCCCAACCGGATCTGCGGTCAGTGTGAACTGGATTTTGATATACGACTTCTGCCTGGCATGAGCAGCGAAAGCCTGAGGGAAGAAATCCGGCGAAGGCTGCTTCCCCTGGCAGAGGCGGATCGGGTGGACATTTCCCTGGAAGCGATTACACCGTCTATTGAAGGGTTTGCGGCGGCTGAACATTCTGAACTGGTTGCTGCCTGTGAAAAGTTGACCGGATACTCTGCCAACAGCGTCGCTTTTGGCACAGAAGCGCCTTTCTATAGTCGTATGGGAATGGATACCGTTGTCCTGGGGCCTGGTGATATTGACCAGGCACATCAGCCCGATGAATTTCTTGCAATGGATCGAATTCAACCGATGGTTGGTTTACTCAAAGCGTTAATTCGGCAATATTGCTGTTAAATTGTTGCTGACCATCAGGGGGGAGCCTCATTCAGCGTGAATAACAACGATCATTCAGCAGACTATGTGACCTTTTTTCGTCAGTCTTCACCCTATATCCATGCTCACCGGGGCAAGACGTTTGTCATTATGCTCAGTGGTGAGACATTGGCTCATGCCAACCTTGGCAACATCATTAACGACATTGCCCTTATGAGCAGTCTGGGGGTTCGCCTGGTGCTGGTTCATGGAGCCCGCCCCCAGATCAATGAGCGGCTTGATGAGAGAGGTATTGAAAGTCGGTATCACAATCACCACAGGATTACCGACCGAAAGAGCCTGGAAAGTGTCAAGGACGCGGTGGGAAATCTGCGTGCCCTGATTGAAGCCCGGCTTTCCATTGGTCTGGTCAACTCACCGATGCATGGCGCCAGAATTCGGGTGGTCAGCGGCAATTTTGTCACGGCCAAACCCCTGGGGGTGCATGATGGGATTGATTTTCAGCATACTGGCGAAGTTCGCAGAATCGATCATCAGGCTATTGGTCATTTGCTGGACAGTGGTTATGTCGTATTGCTTTCCTGCCTTGGGCTATCACCCACCGGGGAAATTTTTAATATGGAGACGGAAGAGGTCGCCACTGAGGCAGCCATCAGCCTGGGTGCGGAAAAACTGCTTTTATACAGCAGTGAACGGGGCATCTTTAATCCAGAGGGTGAGTTAATCAACCGCATTTCTCCCGATGAAGCCCTGGTGGAGCTTGTGTTTCAGTCTGGAGAGTCAAAGCGTCTGCTCGCTTCTGCGGTCAGAGCCTGTGAGGAGGGGGTGGAACGCACCCAGATCATTAGCTTTGTGGAGGACGGTTCCCTGCTGATGGAGCTGTTTACCCGCGACGGAGCAGGAACCCTGATCTCCAGAGATCATTACGAAGAAGTGCGCAGTGCCACCATTGAAGACGTTGCCGGCATTCTGGCCCTGATTCGTCCTTTTGAGAAGAAGGGCATACTTCGTCGTCGATCACGAAAGGAGCTGGAGCGGGAAATTCGTCTTTTCAGTGTCGTATTGCTCGACGGCATGATCATTGGCTGTGCGGCACTGCATCCGTTTGCCGGCGAGGATGCTGGCAAGGCTGAATTGGCCTGTGTGGTGGTTCACCCGGAATACCGTCAGGGCAAGCGGGGGGATCGTCTGCTGGCTCATCTTGAGAATAAAGCCAGGGAAAAAAACATCAGCAGAGTCTATGTGATGACAACCCAGACGGCTCACTGGTTTATTGAGCGCGGCTTTGAGGAGGTGTCGGGTTCAGGTCTGCCTGAGGAAATCAGGGCAAAGCAACACCCTGAGCGGCAGTCAAAGGTGTTGACCAAGGTATTGGGCTAGCTGGCTGTTGCGCTTCACTTCGTTCAGCGGCAACCTACCGCATTCAAAAATTCATCTATGCCGCAGGTTGCGGTTGAGCAAAGCGAGGCGCAACAGAATTCTTTACGGGATAAGTAAGAAAAAAGCTTATTTGGCTTGTTTTTTACTTTCCGCAACCCATTTCATAAAGCGCTCACGAGTGGCTTCATCAGCCTGGTTGTACCAGTACTGCAGCATGTTTTCACTCATGGGCTGGGCGGTGGCCGGTGCAGGCTGAACCGCTGCCGGGGCAGGCTGTTGTGCTGGGTAATAACTGCCCGCAGGTGCGGCGATATAAACTGTTCCCGCTAGCTCCCTGACGGCAGCAGGGTGATCCGACAGGTTGAATTTCTGGATGTCCTCAACCGTATCTGAGCCAATCATCAGGCCAGACTTGTTCAGGGTTTTGAATTCAAAAGGTGTGGTTTCCCCCCGTTGGTTCACCAGGGTAAATTGTTGTTCCGGTGCGCGCTCCAGTTTGTCGGTATCACGGCTGGTTTTGAACTTGGGAGTCTGAATCGTGTATTTTTGGTTGCCTTCCAGGTTGAAGGTCATGATGTACGGCGTGGAAGTGTACATTTTGCTATCGCCCGAGTCCCTGACCAGGGTTTTTATCTGGAAAACCAGCTGGTGACGGCCATTGTCAAGACGGATTCCGGACTGGGTATCGGTTTTTTCTGCATTTTTACCATCCAGTACCAGCAGGCGGGCTTTCTCCGGTGGTACCAAGGTATTGTCGGCCAGAACGGGCAGGGCCAGCGTTGAAATCATCAGCGCCCCCAGCAAACGACGTACAAACATAAGATATCTCTCAATCAAATTGTTGAACAATTATAGATCGGTAAAACTACAGCTTCGTATTGTTGATTACCGCAGTTTTGACTTTCTTGATATAAATCCAGCTTCAGGGAATAGAGTGATAAGAGGTGGCCGCCCTGTGATGATTTATACCAGGCTGGGAGGAGGGCGGCGAGTTTGTTGTCGGGTTAACGATTCTGGTCGGCCAGACTGTTGAAATACATGGTTAACGATTTGTTCTACTGAATTTAGCTCGCTTCTTCTCCCGGGGTTTTCCCGGGCTTCCAGCTTTATCCAGTTCAATAGCAGGCTCATCTCATCAAAAGAGAGTAGGGTGAGACGTTGTCGCAACTGCTTTTCGGAAAGAGACTGATTGTTATAAGCCTTGATAAGGTCCTTAACCTGGCGGGAACAGGCCTTGAAAACTCTCTCTGCTGTCAGGGTTGCTCCAGGAGGCTGAACCTGCCAGATAGGAGCCGGTTTTTTCCAATCCGCAGGACTCTCATTGGGTGAAAGCGGTGAGTGGGCGGTGAGTGGGCCTTGTGCTTTGACTTTCTGTCTTGCAGGTTTCTTTTTCTGTCTTAAAGGGGGGGGCTGTGTACCTGGCATTCTTGAGGCAAAAGGCGAGGCAAAAGGAACCGGTGTTTTTCGCCTTTGCGCTGGTTCTGACTCAACCAGGGCTTCAATCATTTTTCTGTCCAGGTCGTAGGTTTTGTCGGTGACATGCTGGTAGAAAAGACCAAAGGCGCCGCCTATTTTGTTCTCCAGCAGCTGCTGCCAGGCGGCCTGCTGCAGAATAATGACAGCAGCTTCCTGATCTTTGAGATGAGAATAAGGTTTGACACCCAGAGCAAAACTGCGTCTTTTATGTTCCTCCAGCGTTTTGCAATGTTCATCCAGCAATTTATGGAAGTCAAAAAGCAGGTCAATAACAGAAGGCAGCTGTTTTTTTGTCATGGCCCTTAACGTGGCAATTTCTTCACGGCCGGTACGCTCTCTTTTTATGAACAGTCCGGTTTTGCCTTTGACGCCCTTTCGTATTTCTTCCATCCGGCGTTCATTTTGTTTGTTATTCGTAGCTGCAGTAGCAAGCTCCGCGAAAAAGAAAAAAACAAAAAGAATGAGGCCGTCAACGGTAATTTTGGGCAGCTGTGGTGTGATTTCCAGGCTGGGCAAATGGCTTCCAGCTCTCCAGGTTATCTTGAAGCCATGAGCAATGGTGGCAAAGATGGTTTTTTTCAGTTGTTTGATAACGTAAGACTTACCCATTAGCTTAAGTGTTTCAATAGCTTTGGTGGTCATACCTGTGTTTTGCTTTTCGAGTTGAACCTGGCTTGTTTCGATGGGTTCATCCATGGCCATTGATGCTTTCAGCAGGATATCTTTCTGGTCTTTTGCCCGCTTGACGCCAGCCAGCTCCGGAAGAATAGCGCTTAACCAGTTGGGTGACTGGGTGCGAATGCAGTGTCCCCTGACGATGACGCGGCCATCTCTGGAGGCCTGTTTGAAAATAGCAAGTCGCCTTTTTTCATCCATGTCTCTGAACTTTTCATTCCACAGGGCTTCCATTTCCGGTTGCCACTTTCTTTCCAGCCTCCTGAGGTCACCAACGACACCGGTGTATAGCCGGTTAAACAGATGAAAAGAGACTTCCAGGTTTTTTCGTCGGTATTGATAACGGGCCATGCTCTCTTCAAAGGCAATCATTTCACTGATAGTGCTTCTCTGCCTTCTGGCCAGAGCAATACTTCGTTCCGTGTCTTTTTCCAGTTCACAATAGGCATTGTATATTCGTGCCAGAGTGTCATGGCTGCATACATAGCGGCAGCATTTCATGAAGAGTTCAAATTTTTCTTCATCAAGGTTGTCAAAAGCCTCAATGTCCTCGGGATCCAAGGGGTTTGATACGTAATCCGCTGAGCTTTCCATCTTGTGCATTTTCCGGATGACCCGGGCCATGCGTATGGCTTCTGTGCCTCCGGACCAGAAGGCAAGATACCCAAGGGTAAAGAGAACACTGACTGCAGCGGCAATACCTCCAGTTACCACAGCAGCCAGGGCAGTCCCAACCACCAGGTGGGCGCCATTCATGAACTGTTCTCTCTTATTGCGAAGAAGCCATCGCTTAACCCGGTTTCTGACGTCGTGCATGGGCTCCAGTTTCAGGGAACCCCCACTTTCCACTTTCATCTTTATAAAAGCGGTATCTTCCTTCTCCATATAAGCATCTGTTTTGCCCGGAGACTCCAGAAGAGGGGGAGTAAGGTGTGGCTGCTCAGGGTCGTATTGAGTCAGGGGAGGAGGCTTTGCTCTTGATGTGTCCGCCAGCTCTTCAAGAGAAGGGCCAAACCTCTGTCGGATGGCTTTTTTTAATTCAAGCATCCGCTCAAAGCTGAATTGTTGTTCTGAGGTGAGCCCTGTACGGTTTGCCAGGGTTTCAATCACATGAATTGGATCCCGGGGTGGCCTTTTCCCCCTGGCTCTGAGCCTTTGATTTACGTCATGGGCAAGGTGGGGAAATAATTCGCGTTTTAAGTAGCCGGTTGGAATAGGGCGCTGCTCAAGTTCGAAACGATAGGCGATTTCGGTTGGGTTTAGCTCCAGAGTTTGGCTGAGCTCATCCAAAGTGCCCGTGTCAATGGCAATCTGCTTTTCAGAGAAGGAGACCTGATTTCCATCACGGGCCTGAAGTTTGAACTGTCTCGGAATATAAAGCTCAAGCACTGCGGCGGTTTTGTAGTAGCTTTTTGCGGAGCTCCGTTCGGTCAAGCGAGTGACCAGAGCCTGGGCACCCTCTTTTGGAAGGTGCCGGAACAACCCGGTGAATTTGTGCCACCAGCGGACCACCCAGTGACCAAACTTCTGGTAATCCGTGTCTGGAAGCGGACTGTCAGGGGGGGGCGGGGAAGGCTGCCCTGGTAATTTACCGGGAGGGGTTGAAAGTGGCGGTCTGAGTCTCGGTGGTCCAATGTCCGTATTGTCGCCCATTCCTCAATCCCTGGAGTGGCTTAACCTTGAAAATGCAATTATTCATGCAGTGACTAAATCAGGATACCGAAGCGGCTGCCGGGAAAAGGTTGTTTACTTTTTTATGGGCAGAGGCTCAGCAACAACATTTATTAACTATAGCCAAGGAGGGGAAAGGGGAAGGCAAGGAAGCCTCCCCGGAGAGGGTCACTTTCTGTCGAGTACCAGATAGCTGTAGGTTAATGGTTCATCATCTTCACTGTGAAGATCCTGACGGGAGGTTTCCTGCCAGAATCGAGGGTCCACATCCGGAAAAAACGCATCTCCCTCAAAACTCTGGTAGACCCTTGTCAGATAGAGCCGGTCAGCACGGTCAATGGATTGACGGTATATCTGCTCACCACCAATGACCATAATTTCCTCGTTGCCATTGATCAGGGCGACATCTTCAGCCAGGGCCAGGGCATCGTCCAGGCTGTGGACAACTTTGACACCTTCATGCTTCCAGTGGGGGTCACGGGTGATGACAATATTGGTGCGCCCGGGCAGAGGCTTGCGGAGGGAGTCGAAGGTTTTTCGCCCCATAATGATGGGCTTGCCCATGGTGACGGCCTTGAAGTAGCGCAGGTCTCCAGGCAGGTACCAGGGCATTTTGTTATTGATGCCAATGGCGTTGTTATCGGCAACGGCAGCGATCAGGGCCAGTTTCATCGGGCTGGGTAATCCTTTTTGTTATCTCAGGGCTTCTGACTGTCAGGGCTGTAAACACCCACATTGTCATGGCCTTCGTCCTTCAGGTGCATGGCATGAAGCTGGCTCATGACGCCTTTTTCGCAGTAGAGCAGGTACTGGCGTGTTTTGTCCAGCTCGGGGAACTGGGTTCGCAGGCGATAAAAGGGCATTTTAATGACTTCCCGCCCTGGCATCTGGAAGGGTTTGATCTCTTCCTCCGTGGGGTGGCGGATGTCGATAATGACCTCGTTCTGGCTGACTTCATGAACCACCTCCACGGCTTCCCGGCTGAGGTCGTCGGCAATGATGTCGTGAATGGAGACCATTCTTCTCTGGGCAACGGCTTCATCCAGCCGGTCGAAATCAAACCGGGCTTCCTCTGCGGCAATCTTTTCTTCCCGGGCCCGGGTGGTCGGATTTTTTGAGATGACCGCGCAGTATTCGGGAATATTCCGGGCAAACTCCTCTGTGCCGATCTTGATGGACGTATCGATAATGTCCTGTTTGTCCATGGTGATCAGCGGGCGCAGCACCAGGGTGTCGGTAACAGAATCGATAACGGACAGGTTGGGCAGGGTCTGGCTGGACACCTGGCCTATGGCCTCTCCGGTGACCAGTGCCGACATTTCCATGGCGTCGGCCACTTTTGAGGCGGCCCGGAGCATCATCCGCTTGAGAATAACGCCCATCTGGGGGTTATCCACTTTGGTCAGTATTTCTTCCACCACCCCTTCAAAGGGGATCGTCACGAATTTGACCCGGTGAGAGGAGCCAAACCGGCTCCAGAGATAGAAAGCAACCTCTTTTACGGCCAGCTCGTGGGCGTGCCCTCCCAAGTTGAAAAAGCAGAAGTGGGTGCGAATCCCCCGCTTCATGGTCAGGAAGCTGGATACGGTAGAGTCAAAGCCACCGGATATCAGGGATAGCACAGGTTCCTGAGAGCCAAGAGGATAACCCCCAAGACCTTCACCCCGCTTCTGGGTCATGAAATAGCGGTCGTTTTTGATGTCGATCCGTACGGTGATGTCCGGATTATGGAGGTTAACGCCCTGAGCCTCGGTTTTCATATTCAGGCCGCCACCCACATAACGCTCTACATCGACGGACCTGAATTCATGCTTTCCTGAACGCTGGCAGCGGACCCGGAAGGTTTTGCCTGCCAGGGCTTCAGAATGGGCAGCCAGCGCTTTGTCCAGAATGTCATCCATATCGGTCAGGGGGTGTTCGGCCACCTGAAGCCAGTAGGCAATGCCGGGAATATGGCTGAGCAGGTCTCCGGCTTCAGCCACCAGAACAGGGTCATCGCTGGTGGTGGTGACTTCGATGTAGTCCCAGACACCTGACACCTCAATGTTTTCATCAATTCGCTTGAGAATGGAACGGATATTCCGCCTCAGCATCTTGATAAAGCGCTTGCGGACCGGAGCGCTCTTGATGGTGATTTCCGGGAAGAGTTTAATGATGAACTTCATGAATCTGGGGTACCTTGCCAGCGGTTTTTCCCCAGGCAGGAAGGGGAGCTGAGCACTGGGCAGCCATGGATGGCTTTTACAATAAATGGTTTGACGCACCATTATACAGGTTCTTTTCCCCTGGGAGACAGTTCGGATTGCCCCTCCCACCGGAAAAAGCGGGTCAGTACTCCTGGCCAGAGAATAAAGCATGAAACTTTGGGGTGAGGTGTATGAGTACTTATTTTTATAGGTTGAACTGCAATTGACATTCAAAGCGAGTACACTGTTTTGCGCCGGTTTTTTTGGATAAACAGGTGCTGGTTTGAGGGTGCGCTGTTCTGGTGCTTAAAGGTTCTTATCTTGCGCTATTATGGTGCGCCGCATGGGGCGGGACTATTGAGGGCTGCCTTGTTCCGGTGCAAGGGAAGTCATTTCACCGGGTTTTCAGGTGTGCGGGTTGCCTTCAGTGGTGGCTACTTAATGGTTATTACCAACAACTTCCAGATCAGTGGGTGTGTTTCAGCTGTAATAACTCCCCGATGCAGTTGATTTATCTGTTTCTCAAGGAAAAGCCGGTACGGTGGCATGGCACTTGCTATCGCCTTACACCAAACAGGTTTCTTTCTGATTGATCGAGACTGATCGAAAAACCGCCTGATCCGCAGGCACCTCTTAGCTATCAGATAGCCATCAGAGGTCGCTGCAGTGACGGCCAGTCACCAGTGCGGTATTTGTCCCCTGGAGGAAATAATAAATGTCGAAGACTCTTAACCTGATCAAGGAACATGACGTCAAGTGGGTTGATCTGCGGTTCACTGACACCAAGGGGAAGGAGCAGCATGTATCGATCCCCATCGGTGAAGTGGATGAAGAATTCTTCGAAATCGGCAAGATGTTCGACGGTTCTTCCATTGCGGGCTGGAAAGGCATCAACGAGTCCGACATGATTCTCATGCCCGACGACAGCACTGCCACCATTGATCCGTTTACCGAAGCATCTACCCTGAACCTGCGTTGCGATATCGTTGAACCTTCCACCATGCAGGGGTACGAGCGTGATCCCCGCTCTGTGGCCAAGCGTGCGGAGGAATATCTCAAGTCTACGGGTATTGCTGACACCGCTTTCTTTGGTCCCGAGCCTGAGTTCTTTGTGTTTGATGACGTTAAGTGGAGTGTGGATATTTCCGGCGCTTCCTACGAAGTGAACTCTGAAGAAGCGGCCTGGTCTTCCAACCAGAAGTTTGAAGGGGGCAATATTGGCCACCGTCCAAAAGTGAAGGGCGGCTACTTCCCGGTACCTCCGGTGGATTCCCTCCATGACCTGCGTGCTGCCATGTGTGATGCCATGGAAGCTCAGGGCCTGGATGTAGAGGTTCACCACCATGAAGTGGGCACAGCCGGTCAGTGTGAAATCGGTGTTAAATTCAACACCCTGGTCAAGAAAGCCGATGAAGTTCAGGTGCTGAAATATGCGGTGCATAATGTAGCCCACGCCTATGGCAAGACGGCAACCTTTATGCCCAAGCCGCTGGTGGGTGACAACGGTTCCGGTATGCACGTTCACATGTCTCTGTCCAAGAACGGTGAAAACCTCTTTGCCGGTGACGGCTATGCAGGCCTTTCTGATGAAGCGCTGTACTACATTGGTGGTGTCATCAAGCACGCCAAGGCGATCAATGCCTTTGCCAATGCTTCCACCAACTCCTACAAGCGTCTGATTCCGGGCTTTGAGGCGCCGGTTATGCTGGCCTATTCTGCCCGTAACCGTTCCGCTTCTATCCGTATTCCTTATGTGAACAGCCCCAAGGCCCGCCGTATCGAAGTGCGTTTCCCGGACCCTACCGCGAACCCCTACCTGGCTTTTGCAGCCCTGATGATGGCCGGTCTGGACGGTATCAAGAACAAGATCCATCCTGGCGATGCAGCGGATAAGGACCTGTATGACCTGCCGCCGGAAGAAGCTGCTGAAATCCCAACTGTTGCTGAAAGCTTCGAAGAGTCCCTGGCGGCTCTGGATGCGGATCGTGAGTTCCTGACCGCAGGTGGTGTTTTCACTGATGACATGATTGACGGTTACCTGGAGCTCAAGAAAGATGAGTGCCTGGCCGTCAGCCAGACCACTCACCCGGTTGAGTTTGACCTGTACTATTCCGTATAAGGCACCGGTACAGGATGTCAGCGAAATCGGCTGACTTACTTTAAATAGTGACAATGAGCGGCTGGTTCCTTCGGGATCCGGCCGTTTTGTTTTGTAGGGATTTGAGACCCCTGCCTCTGTTCAAACGGGTTGGCGGTCAGTATGCTGGAATCATAATTCTGCGACCCGTTCAGGTGTTCTGCTGGGAGTGTGTGGCTGATGAAAATAACAATGAATGTACGCCTGTTATTAGCTGTTTTTTCCATAGGTCTATGCTTGTGGACATTTCAGGTTAAAGCAGCCATATACAAAACGGTGGATGAAAACGGGAATGTGGTTTTCAGTGATACCCGCCCCACTCATCAGCCCAGCGAAGAGGTCAAGCTTCGCCCGATTACTCCCATGCAGGTGATGCCTGTTGAACCGTCTTCAGCCCATCCACCCGAAGAGAAGCAGGAACCCTCTGCAGAGGTGTACAGTCGACTTGAGATCATCGAACCGGTGAACGATGAGACCGTTCGAAATTCAGGCAATTTTGCCGTCAAAGTGGCGACGACTCCAAAACTTCAGCCGGGCCATAAACTGAGATTGCTGATGGATGGCAATGCTGTGGAACCGGCCCGGCGCAGCCTGAATTTTACCCTGCTGAATGTTGATCGGGGTACCCATGTCCTGACCGTAGAGGTGGTTGATCAGCAGAATAATGTGGTTCAGTCTGCTGTCAGCACTGTGCATGTTCAGAGAGCCATTTACACCGCTCC
This sequence comes from Endozoicomonas sp. Z74, assembly GCF_057680865.1. Lineage (NCBI taxonomy): Bacteria > Pseudomonadati > Pseudomonadota > Gammaproteobacteria > Oceanospirillales > Endozoicomonadaceae > Endozoicomonas > Endozoicomonas sp. Z74. Next base: position 4,677 of record NZ_JBLYZI010000015.1, on the reverse strand, counting down.
TGCGGTACCCCCTTCCTCTCAGGCCTCTCCCCCCACCTCGGAACCTCCTTCTCCTCTGGCCTCCCCCTGATTGCTGGATACAAGTGCTTGCACTGTTATGGTGCAGGTGCAAAAATCGGATGCTCTGCCATTTGGCGGGTGGTTGGCTCAAAAGGATTTTTCGGTCGCTATGGGTATTTGAGCCTGCCGAAATGTGAGGTGTGTGTCATATCTTTTGCACCTTTCTGGGAGGCCTTTTGAAAGAGTGGTTTGATTTTTGCAACGCTATTTTGCAATAGGTAATCGCTGCCAACAGGCCCTGATAACACCTGTTGAGCTAATCGGGTTAAGAACAGAGACAAATGCAAAAAATAATTCTGGATAACCTCAATACTGCTGTGATTGTCATGGATCAGAATCTCCGGATCCTGACACTGAATCCGGCTGCGGAAGCCCTGCTGGATACCAGTGTGAAAAGAGTTCAGCAGCAACCGGTGACCACCTTGATTCCACAGGATGATTTGCAGGCCGACCTGGATCGCGCCCTGACCCAGGGGCAGCAATACACCCGACGTGAAACGGACTTTCCCATCAATGGTGAGGTGATGACGGTGGACTACAGTGTCTCTCCCATCACCGGGGACGAGGCTCAGTTGCTGCTTGAAATTCATCCGAGGGACCGTCTGCAGCGAATTACCCGGGAGGAGTCCCTGATTGCCAAGCAGGAGACATCCCGTATCCTGGTCAGGGCTCTGGCCCATGAAGTTAAAAACCCTCTGGGCGGTATCCGGGGAGCTGCCCAGCTTTTGGCAAAAGAGTTGGCAAGAGAGCTGGATAAAGGCCAGGCCGAATCCGGGCTGGGTGATTTTACTGAAATCATTATTCAGGAAGCAGACCGTCTTCGGGATCTGGTGGATCGGATGCTTGGGCCGCTGCAGCCTCCGCAAATGGTGGACCTTAATATTCATGAGGTGCTTGAGCGGGTTCTACAATTGATCAGTGCTGAAACCGGTGGCGAACTGAAGCTGAAGCGGGATTATGACCCCAGCATTCCCGGGATACCCGGGGACTTTGAGCGGTTGATTCAGGCTTTGCTTAATCTGGTACGCAACGCCATGCAGGCCATTGACCAGGCCATGCCAAGGGATGAGGGGCTGATTACCGTCCGAACCCGTATTGCCCGGCAATTCACCATTGGTACTCAGAAAAGGCGTCTGGTGTGTCATCTGTCCATTATGGATAACGGGCCGGGTATTCCGGCGGATCTGATTGACAATATTTTTTACCCCATGGTCAGTGGCCGGGCCGACGGCACCGGACTTGGATTGCCCATGGCCCAGTCCATCATCAGTCTTCACCAGGGATTGATTGAGTGTGAGAGCAAACCTGGCCAGACCACCTTTAATGTCTATTTACCGCTTACGCTGGAAACACAGCCCTGAGCGGGTGGATTAAACAGCCCTGAGCGGTTGGATTTAAAGCCTTCAGCAATTGGGCTTAATTGCACTGAACAATATGGATAACGTCCTGAACCGGACAACAGCCACAGGAGTGATGTATGAGCGTAGATTCCAGGGTCTGGATCGTCGATGATGACCAGGCCATTCGCTGGGTACTGGAGCGTGCCCTCAATGGTGCAGGGATTGATACCCGCAGCTTTGACTCCGGTGACCGGGCGCTGGCAGAGCTGGAGTACAGCGAACCCCAGGTAATGATCAGTGACGTGCGGATGCCGGGAATGAATGGCCTTGATCTGCTGAAAGCGGTTCATGAGCGCAAACCGGATCTGCCTGTGATCATCATGACGGCACACTCTGATCTGGACAGCGCAGTCGCATCTTACCAGAGCGGTGCTTTTGAATATTTGCCCAAACCCTTTGATATTGATGAGGCTGTGGCTCTGGTCAAAAGAGGGCAGGAGCACAGCCTGCAGCTGCAGGCCAGTCTGGAAGAGGTGTCACCGGAAGCGGAAGACGTCCAGGCCACGGAAATTATTGGTGAAGCCCCGGCCATGCAGGAGGTGTTCCGGGCGATTGGCCGGTTGTCACACTCCAATATCACCGTTCTGATCAATGGCGAATCCGGGACCGGCAAGGAGCTTGTGGCCCGGGCATTGCACCGTCACAGCCCAAGAGCCCAGAAACCTTTTATCGCCCTGAACATGGCCGCCATTCCCCGGGACCTGATCGAATCGGAGCTGTTTGGTCACGAGAAAGGCGCTTTTACCGGCGCGGGAGGAATGCGTCGGGGACGTTTTGAGCAGGCAGGAGAAGGCACTCTGTTTCTTGATGAAATTGGTGACATGCCAGCGGATACCCAGACCCGGCTGCTCAGGGTCCTGGCTGATGGGGAATTCTACCGGGTGGGTGGGCATACCCCGGTAAAGGCGGATGTCCGGATTATTGCCGCAACCCATCAGAACCTGGAGAAGCTGGTGGAAGAGGGCAAGTTTCGGGAAGACCTGTTCCATCGACTGAATGTGATCCGGGTGCATCTTCCAACACTCAGTGACCGTCGGGAGGATATTCCCCGACTGGCCCGGTTTTTTCTGGATAAGGCGGGCAAAGAGCTGGAGGTGGAACCCAAAATACTGCACCCGGATACGGTGAACTACATCAGTCTGCTGGATTGGCCTGGCAATGTCCGGCAGCTGGAGAATACCTGCCGATGGCTGACGGTAATGGCTTCAGGTCGGGAAGTGCTGGTTTCAGACCTGCCACCGGAACTGGTTGATCAACCAGAAAGCCTGGTTGGAGCGGCTGCAATGGGTAACTGGGAGCAGCAATTCCGTCAGTGGTGCGACAAAGAGCTTGCGGCAGGTCACGTTGGGATTCTTGATCAGGCGGTGCCTGCTTTTGAACAGATTGTGATTGAGTCTGCCCTGGCCCACACCGGTGGCCGCAAGAAGGATGCGGCGGAACTGCTTGGCTGGGGGCGCAATACCCTGACCCGTAAAATCAAGGAGCTGAATCTGGAGCCCGGACTGTCCTCCAGTGTTGAAGAGCTGGTGGATTGAGAGCGCTGGGTTTCCTGCAACACAGCAATGCCTGCAGCGAAAGAAAAGCGGTGTGAAAAAAAGGGATCTTTATCCGCCTCTGATATCCGGGGATTCTGAACGATATAAGGCCCCTGGCTCTGAAAATATGCTGCCTATACTGAACGTAACATGTTGCAGTAAGGCAGTATTAACATGGAAAGGATTCTTCGAAGCACGTTTGGAAAAGCCCTTAAGAAAACGCTCAAAAAAACCGCCGACACCCGTCGGAAAATTGGCATTATTTTCTTTACCAGCCTGATCGCTGTCATCTCACTGACGGAGCTCCCTGCCTTTGCCGCCTCCCAGGGACAGCTCGGAAACAGCTCATCAGGCTCCTTCACTATCAACTTTGTGGTTTATCCTTCTCTGGACACAAGGGTTCAGCTTTCTGAAAGTGAGGGAAGCAATGGCAGCCAGTCCGGAGTATCAACGGATATTCTCAGCTTTGATCAGCCAGCCTCACTGTGTGTGACGGGCAGGGGGCTTGCTCACTTCAGCCTGGCTGCAACGGTGATGCGAGGGGTGAATCTGATTGTCAGTGAACCGGAAGGCAGTCGTCTTGCAATTACCGGTCAGCCCACCGGGCCTCTGGGGGTTGAACAGGACTGTGAGGCATCTTCCAGAACGCTGACCGCCCAGTCACTGGATGGCTTTTCCGGATCCAGCGAAGCGGCGGTGCTGGTCATTCATGCGGAATAATACCTTTTATTACATATTTACCATCCTGTTTACCCAGCTTAAAATAAAGCCGTATAAATAAAACACTGCTTCCTGCCCGCGGATGGGCAGGGCCAGGTTGGGATAACGGGTACATCATGAAAACAACCGTAAAAGGATTCTGCCTGCTGGCTGGCCTGGCCTTTACTGGCAGCTCAGTGGCGACAATGTCCCTAGACCGGATGATTGTTTACTTCAAGCCCGATAAACTGCCACGGCAGGATGTTATCGTCTCAAACCCTGATAAAGAGAATCTGTACCTGCAGACGGAAGTCTATAAGGTGGTTCATCCCGGTACCGATAAAGAAGAGCGCATTCGTGTTACTGATCCTTCAGCAGTGAAACTGCTGGCAACCCCCAACAAAGCCATTATCCCTCCCAACAGCAGAAAAACCGTCAGGCTGGTCAGTCTGGAAACACCGGCAGACAAAGAGCTGGTGTACCGGGTGACGTTCCGGCCGGTGGTTGGGGATCTGGAAGCGAAAAGAACCGCCATCAAGTTGCTGGTGGCTTATCAGGCTCTGGTTTTTGTAAGGCCGAAAAACCCTGAGTACAAGGTGGCGGCCTCCGTTAGCAAGGGTGCCATGAGGTTTACCAATAGCGGTAATATCAACGTTGTTTTAAGGAATGGAAAATACTGCACCAGCAACCAGCCTGACAGTTGCACCAATCTTGGTGAAGGCTCCCGGATTTACGCGGGTGAAAGTTGGGAGCTGCCTCTTCCTGAGCAGGCTATGAAAGGCGCGGCAAAAGGGAAAGGGTTTATTCAGTACGGGCTGTTTGACGGTGAGTTTGAAAAAACGGAGACGTTTCCCATCTAGGCGGCGTTCTCATCTAACCGATCTGCCAGATTTTAACTCAAACTCATGCCAACCAGACCATGATGGCTGCTATTTGAAGCATTCCCGTATAGTTACGCAGAAGCCGCTCGTAACGAGTTGCTA